>DASQQH010000527.1:0-13917 GCA_035643555.1 Acidimicrobiales bacterium
CCTGGCCGCCCGGCTCCCGTTCGAGGCCGTCCACGGCCGGGCCGGCCCCACCGTCCGCTCCCGCTGGCAGGAGGTGGACGGCCTGGTGCTGGTCCTCGCCACCGGGGCCGCGGTGCGCATCGTCGCCCCCCTCCTCGAGGACAAGGCCACCGACCCGGCGGTGGTCTGCCTGGACGACGCCGGCCGGTTCGCCGTGGCCCTCGCCGGGGGCCACGGCGGTGCCAACGCCCTTGCCCGCCTCGTGGCGGACCAGGTCGGTGCCCAGCCCGTGGTGTCCACCGCCTCCGAGGACGCCGGCCTCCCCCCCCTGGACGCCCTGGGAGACCTGGTGGCGACCGGCGACGTGGCCGGGGTGATGCGGGCCATGCTCGACGGCGAGCGACCCACCCTCGCCAACCCCCTCGCCTGGCCACTGCCCCCGGAGCTGGCGGGCCTGGGGGGACCTGACCCCACCCGCCCGGCCGGGGAGGCCCCCCGGGTGGTGGTCACCGACCTGTCGGGCCCCGAGCGGCCCCACCTGGTCCGCCTCCACCCGCCCAGCCTGGTGGCCGGGGTGGGGGCCTCGACCGACGCCACCCCCGACGATGTCGCCGGCCTCCTGGACCGGGCGCTGGCCCACGGGGGGCTGGCCCGGGCCTCCCTCGGCGAGGTGGCCACGATCGACCGGCGGGGCCGGCACCCCGCGGTGACGGGGCTCGGTGCGCCGGTGCGGACGTTCCCGGCCGAGGCCCTGGGCCGGGTCACGGTCCCCACCCCCAGCCCGGCGGTCTTGGCGGCGGTGGGAACCCCGAGCGTGGCCGAGGCGGCGGCCCTGCTGGCCGCGGGGGCCGGGGGGAGCCTGTGCGTCACCAAGCTCGCCGGTCCCCGGGCCACCGTCGCCCTCGCCCGGCGTCGGGCACCCCGGGGGCGGCTGACCGTGGTCGGCCTCGGCCCCGGCCACCCTCGCCATCGGACCCCGGCGGCGGCCGCCGCGGTCCGGGACGCCGAGGTGGTCGTCGGCTACGCCGCCTACCTGGACTGCTGCGCCGACCTGGTCTCCCCCGGACAGGAGGTGGTCCCCTCGCCGCTCGGGGAGGAGGTGGCCAGGGCCGACCTCGCGGTGTGCCGGGCCCGACGGGGCCAGCGGGTGGCGCTGGTGTGCTCGGGGGATCCCGGCATCTACGCCATGGCCTCCATCGCCATCGAGCGGGCCGCCGAGGTGGCGGACCCGGCCGCCGTCCCGGGGAACGCCGCCGGGCCGGCGACGGGGACCCCGGCGTTCGATGTGGAGGTCCTGCCAGGGGTGAGCGCCGGCCAGGCCGCCGCCGCCCTGCTGGGAGCCCCGCTGGGCCACGACCACGCCGTGATCAGCCTCTCCGACCTGCTCACCCCCTGGGCGGCCATCGAGGCCAGGTTGGCCGCCGCGGGGAGCGCGGACCTGGCGGTGGTGCTCTACAACCCCCGCTCCCGCTCCCGGACCTGGCAGCTCCCCGCCGCCCTCCAGGTGCTGGGCCGCTACCGCCCGCCGACCACCCCGGTCGGCCTCGTCACCGACGCCCACCGTCCGGGGGAGCAGGTTCGCACCGCCACCCTGGCCGATCTGGACCCGGCGGAGGTGGGCATGACCACGTGTGTGATCGTGGGCTCGGGGACCACCCGGGCGGTCGGCGACCACCTTGTCACCCCCAGGGGGTACCGCCGGTGACCGGCCCGGCGGCCGCACCCGTCACCATCGGGGCGGCCTGCACCGCCTGCGGGGTCTGCGTGGCGACCTGTCCCACCCGGGCCCTCCACCGGGCGCCGCAGCGCCCGGTGGTCCTCGCCGCCCGCTGCACCGGGTGTCTGGCCTGCCTCGAGGTGTGCCCCGCCGGAGCCGTCGAGGAGACGGGACGGTGACCGGCGTCCACCCCATCGAGGCGGAGAGCTACCGCCGGCTCGCCGATCGGGTCGACCTGTCCGGCCTGTCCGAGGGGTGCCGGGCCGTGGTGGCCAGGGCCATCCACGCCACCGCCGACCTCGACTACGCCCACACCATGGTCGTGACCGAGGAGGCGGTGGGCACCGGGGTGGCCGCCCTGGCAGGTGGGGCCCCGGTGGTCGTCGACGTGGAGATGGTCCGCCAGGGCCTGTCGCCCGGCCTGCGTGCCCGGGCCCGGTGCGGGCTGGCCCCGGCGGGAAGCACCGGGGCCCCTCCCCCCGACGGAGGTCCCCCCACGCGCTCGGCCCGGGGTATCCGTGCCGCCGCGGCCGAGCACCCCGACGGGGCCGTGGTCGTGGTGGGCTGTGCCCCGACCGCCCTGGCCGAGGTGGTGTCGCTGACCAGGGCCGGGACGCTCACCCCGGCGTTGGTGGTGGGGGTGCCGGTGGGCTTCGTCGGCGCGGCCGAGGCCAAGGAGGCGCTGCGGGCGACCGGGTGTCCCGCCATCTCCAACATCGGCGACAAGGGTGGGTCGGCCCTCGCCGCGGCGATTGTGAACGCCCTGGCCCGCCTGGTCCCCGACCCCGACGGCGGTCCGGGCCGTAGCCCCGGTGGCGGACAGGGGCCCCGGTGACCACCACGACCCCCGGCCTCCTCCTGATCTGCCACGGCAGCCGGTCACCGGCCGGGGTGGCCCAGGCCCGCCAGCTCGCCGGCCAGGTCGGGGCGCTGGCACCCGGCCTGCCCCTGGCCGCCGGCTTCATCGAGTTGGCCCAGCCGGACCTGGACCAGGCCCTGGACCGGTTGGTGACCCCGGCCGCCGGTGCGGGCGCGCCGGCCCCCGCCACGGTGATCGGCGTGCCCCTGGTGCTCCTGGGGGCCGGCCACCTGAAGAACGACGGCCCGGCCGCCCTGGCCCGGGGCCGCCGGCGCCACCCCGGCGCCGCCCTGGCCTACGCCCGGGACCTCGGGATCCACCCCCTGGTCCTGGCCGTGGCAGAGGAGCGGATCCGGGCCACCCTCGCACGGCTCCCGCCCCCGGCGAGGGACCCCCGGGGGGAACCCGGGGAGGACACGGCGGTGGTGCTGGTGGGTCGGGGCTCGACCGACCCCGACGCCAACGCCGACCTGTACAAGGTGGGCAGGCTCCTGGCCGACTCCCGGGGCCTCCCCCCGGTGGAGCCGGCATTCGTCTCCCTGGCCCCGCCCTCGGTGCCCGACGCCCTGGACCGCTGCCGGCGCCTCGGCGCCAGGCGGATCGCGGTGGTCCCGTACTTCCTGTTCACCGGGGTCCTGGTCGAGCGGATCGCCCGCCAGGCCAGCGCCTGGGGGGCGGACCATCCCCGGGCCTCGGTGGCCGTGGGGGGCGAGCTCGGCCCCGACGTCCGCCTGGCCCGACTGGTCCTGGAGCGCTACGAGGAGGCCCGGGGCGGCGGGGCCGTCATGAACTGCGACTGCTGCCTCTACCGGACGCCGCTCCCCGGCTACGACGCCCGCGTGGGCACCCCCCGGGAGCACACCGGCCACCACCACTGACCGCCGGGACGCCCGACCGCCCTGCCTCGCGCGCCGTGGCTGACGGCCACGAGCCAGACGGAGGAGGAACGCCACTCTGGGCTCCGTGGCCGGACGCCTGCCCCGACAGGTCCCCGCCCCCACGACGGCGCATCGGAGATCTCACGATCGCAGGAGCTGATCGCTGAGGATCGACCCCAGCCACTGCTCGTACCGCTCGTCGCTCCAGCCCCGGTCGAGGACGAGCAGGCCGTACACCTCGGGGGAGGCAAGGGCGTGGATGATGTCGGCGGCGTCGCGCTCCCGGAGCCCGGACCGCAGGGCGCCCGAGGCCGCGAGTGAGCGAGCGACACGGCGCTGGCCCTCGTGACGCTGTCGAGCGATCTCGGCGAGCAGCGACGCGGCGCCGTGGTCGGAGCTGGACGCGTCGGCGAGGATGCGGTGAACGGGGCCGACGCGGGCCATCACCTCGCGGACCAGCGCGGCAAAGCCCGCCAGCTGGCCCGTCGGGTCCTCTCCCGAGAGCAGCGCTCGGACGTGCGGGCGGTCGAGCATGGCGACCGCCTCATCATCGCCTCCCACCGAGACGTCGAGCACCGACTTGAGGATGCCGAGCTTCGAGGAGAACAGGCGGTACACGGTCGCCTGTGGGGTATCCGAGCGGTCGCTGATCGCCTCGATGGTCGTCCGGGCATACCCGCGCTCGAGGAACAGGCTGCGGGCGGCCTCCACGACGGCCGCCCGGGTACGGCGGGTCCGCGCTTGGCGGGCGGGCCCACCCGCGGGTCCGTCGCCCTTGACCTCTCGGTCCATGCATGTGATAGTACTACTCTCAAAACGAGAGTCCAACTATCGGACCTCTGAACGTGAGGAGCGACCATGAACGACTCGTCCACCCAAGGCGTCAGGACCGTCCTGCACCCCGTGTCCGACCTGGCGAGGGCCACGGCGGTCTACGCCGCCCTGCTCGGCATCGAGCCACAGACCGACGGGGCCTACTACGTCGGCTTCGACGTCGCCGGCCAGCACATCGGGCTGTTGCCCAACGGTGGACCCCAGGGCATGACCTCGCCGGTGGCCTACTGGCACGTGGCGGACATCGAGGCGAAGCTGGCCGAGCTCACCGCCGCGGGCGCCACGACCAAGGAGCCCGCCCGCGACGTCGGTGGCGGCCGCCTGGTGGCCACCGTGGCCGACCCCGACGGCAACGTGCTCGGGCTCATCCAGGACCGCTGAGCGACGCTGGCATGAGCAGTGATCCCCGCTCGGGCGTGGAGCGCCGCCGGGACACCGAGCACCGGCTCACCCACGACACGGACCTGTGGGTGGCGAGCGCCTCGGCTGACGGCGCGCCCTACCTGGTCCCCTTGTCCTTCGACTGGGACGGCGAGGCGGTGCTGGTGGCCACGCTGGCGGACAGCCCCACCGGAAGGAACCTCGCGGCCACCCGGGCCGTCCGCCTCGGGCTGGGCCACACCCGCGATGCGTCTGTCATCGACGGCGACGTCGAGATCATCGAGAGCGACGAGCTGGCGGAGGACACGGCTGCCCGGTTCGTCGCCCGCGCCAGCTGGGACCCGGGAAAGGAGGCGGCGCCCTACCGCTGGTTCCGCATCCCATTCCGCCGGGTCCAGGCATGGCGCGAGGTCAACGAGCTACCCAACCGGGACATCATGCGCGACGGCGTCTGGCTGGTCTGAGACCGTCCGACACCTGGATGGAGGGATGCCACACAATGACTGAGAGCAACGTGGCACGAAAGGCCACGGCGCGGTCCACCGGGCGGCCCCGTGCGATCGAGGAGCCGTCCGAGGGCTTCACCGACGAGGAACGAGCTGCGATGAGGGACCGCTCGCGGGAGCTGAAGGCGGCTCGCCGCGGCTCGCGCCCCGGCAAGGCGGACGGAGAACAGGAGGTGATGGCGAAGATCGCCTCGATGCCCGAGCCGGATCGGGCCATGGCCGAGCGGCTCCACGCCATCATCATGGCAAGCGCCCCGGACCTCTCGCCGAGGACGTGGTACGGCATGCCTGCCTACGCCAAGGACGGCAACGTCGTCTGCTTCTTCCAGGGCGCGCACAAGTTCAAGACGAGGTACGCGACGCTCGGCTTCAGCGACAAGGCGAACCTCGACGACGGCAACGTGTGGCCGACCGCCTTTGCCCTGAAGGAGTTGACTGCGGCCGACGAGGAACGGATCGCCACGCTCGTGGCTGCCGCGGTGACCTGAGGGCCTCCGGCGATTGCCTGGGCGGTCCCCTGATCCCCGACGGAGCGCCCCGGGGCCCGGCCCCGGGGCGAGGACCGACCCCGCGCATCGCCCATGGCGCCCGAGGTCGACCGACGGGGCGACGTTCCGGCACGAGGGGCCCCACCCGGGGCGTCGCCCGCCGGCCGTCTGCGCCCGTCCCCCCGGCGGGGCTCAGGGGCGCCAACGGGTGTCACCCTGGTGGGGCGCCACCTCCCAGCGCACGATGCAGAACCCGTGGTGCAGGGCGGCCGCGAGCTTGTCCGGGTCGAAGCCACCATCGGGCGTCCTCGGAATGGCCACGAAGCGCCGCAGCGCCGGGTTCCGGGCGATCATGACACGCAGCAGTCGTTCGACCGACTCGGGGTCGACGACCAGCTCGGGGCGGGCGGTGACGTCCCTGCCCCGAAGGCGGAGGTGCACCGGCTCGCCGGGGCGGAGGTTGGCAGTCCAGCGTCCGCCGCCGGGGGTGAGCAACGTGCCGTTCTCGGGGATATAGCTCACCGGTTGGCGATAGTGCTTGCCGGTCTTCCGGCCGGTGAGGTGGACCAGCATGAGCCGCCTACCCAGTGGGGTGGGCACGGGAAGGCCCAACAGCGCCCGCATCGGGACGTTCACCACCCGGAAGACCGCGGACTGGAGACGCCGTCCCGGGGGACGCCGGGTCGCTTTCGCCATGGGTGTCCTCCTCCGTTCAGGCCCCGGGGGACTCGGCGCTGGGTCCTGGGACCGGTGGCGCTCCGGGCGTACCGGCGACGAAGCTCAGGTGCGCCACCCCGAGGCGCCAGCTCCCCCCGTCGCGGACGAGCACGTGGGTGGCGGCGGCGGCCTCGGGGATGGGGTTGCCGCGGAAGTCGCCGCGTTGGCGGTGGTGGGCGATGACGACCGCGACCTGATCGTAGGTGCGCACCTGGATCTCCTCCAGGCCGAAGGCGCCATAGCTGAGGCCCTGGCGGTGCCGGGCGATCCAGTCGGGCTTGGACAGCGAGAACCCGAGCGGGCCGGTCCCGACGAAGTCCTCCGCCAGGAGCGCCGCCAGGGCGTCGACGTCGCCGGCACGCTCGGCGGCGGTCCAGTCGGCGAGGAACGAGTTGATGCTGTCACTCACGGCAGTCCTCCCTGGTCAGTCGGCTACGGCGAGGGGGTTCGCTTGCTGGTGGCCCCCGGGACCGGACCTGGCAGGGCGTCCGGGCAGCAGGAGGGCGGGAACGAGGGCGATGACGCCGATCGCGAGGGACACGGCGAAGCTGACACCGAAGGCGCTCGCCAGCGCCCCGGCGGCATGGGGGGTCGACGTCGACGCCGCGTCGACCCGGCCGATCCCCCCCCGGGCGCCGGGCAGCCGGGCGGTCATCGCGTGTTGGAGCACGACGGCGAGGAGGGCCGAGCCGAGCGCCCCGGCGACGCGCTGGACAACGTTGATGGCGCTGGTCGCCTGACCGATGACCCTCGGCGACAGCTCCTGGAAGGCAGCCGCCATGGCCGGGGTGACCGTGGCCCCCATGCCGCCGCCGAGGAGGAGCAGCGCCAGGGCCGTCGTGACGTACGGGGTGCGCGCGCCGATCTGGGTGTACCAGGCGGTGCCCACCAGGGCGAGCGCCACACCGACGAGCACCACCCGGCGGGCGCCGGCCCTGTCGGTCAGGTAGCCGGCCAGGCTGATGGAGGCCGCCGCCCCGAGCCCCTGGGGAACGAGGAGGAGCCCGGTGTCGAAGGGGCTGTCGTGCCGGGCGAGCTCGAAGTACAGCGGCAGGAGCAATGCCACACCGAACAGGGCCGTGCCGATGACGAGGTTGACCGCGGCACCCGTGGCGAAGCCCCGGTGGCGGAAGAGGCCCATGTCGAGGAGCGGGTGGGGCACCCGCAGCGCGTGACGGACGAAGAGACCGACCAGCAGCGCCCCCGCGGCCATGGCGCCGACGGCGCCCGGGGTCCCCGGATGGGCATGCCGGGCGGTCTGGGCCAGACCGTAGAGGAACACCGCCAGCCCGCCCGAGAGCAGCACCACCCCCCAGGTGTCCAGTCGCTGGTCCCGGCGGGGAGCCGCCCCCGGGAGCAACCGGGCAGCGAGGGCCACCGCGACCAGCCCGACCGGGAGGTTCACGAAGAAGATCCACCGCCAGCTCCCGACCTGGATGAGCGAGCCGCCGATGAGGGGCCCGAAGATGGGCGCGAGCAGCATCGGCACCCCGACGATGCTCATCACCCGGCCCATCCGCCGTGGCCCCGCCACCTGGGCCAGGATCGCCTGGCCCAGGGGCATCACCATCCCACCTCCCAGACCCTGGACGGCCCGGAACGCGATCAGGGCACCGATCGATGGCGCCAACCCGGCCAGCAGGGACCCGGCCATGAACAGGCTGAGGGAGGCGAGCCACACCCGCTTGGTCCCGAAGCGCCCGGCGGCCCACCCCGACAGCGGGATCACGCTGGCGAAGGCGAGGAGGTAGACGGTCGCCACCCACTGGATGGTCGAGACCGAGGTCTGCAGGTCCTGGCCCAGGGTGGGGAGGGCGACGTTCACGATGGTCGCGTCGAGGATCGTCATGATCGCCCCGAGGAGGACCACGCTGGCGGGGGCCATGATCTCCCTCGTCAGGGCACCTGCGTTCGCCGGAGGGTCGTGGGGTGGGTGATCCCCGGTCACCGGGTGGGCCTCCATGGCTCAGGCCGCCTGCAACGCACAGAGCCCCACGTCGCGGTCCCGGGTCGCCGGGGGGCAATGGCCCCCGGCGTCGGGGACGCGGACGCCCGCTGGCGTCGTCGGCCGGCTCGGTGCGCCGCATCCCCGGGCCGCTGCCGGGCCCGGGTGGCCGGGAAGTGCGGATCCATGAGGTGTCTCCTTAGTCTTGCTCGATATTTATAGCCGCTCTACTATCCATGCGTCAAGGAGTTTCCGGTAGCATGATTGACGTGGACGCGCACCTGGGCCTCAGGGAGCGGAAGAAGCTGCGGACCCGCCGGCTCATCGCCGAGACCGCTCGGCGGCTCTTCGTCGAGCGGGGGTTCGAGGCCGTGCCCGTCGCCGAGGTGGCCCGAGAGGCCGAGGTGTCGGAGGCCACGGTCTTCAACTACTTCCCCACCAAGGAGGATCTCGTCTTCCACGGGATGGAGCTGTTCGAGGACGAGCTGCTCGAGGCGGTGCGCGAGCGACCGGCGGGACAGTCGATCGTCCACGCCTTCGAGCGGTTCGTGCTGCAGCCCCGCGGGTTCCTCGCAGCCAACGACGAGGCCAGCGCCAGCTCCCTCATCGCCGTGTCCCGCATGCTCGCGGACAGTCCGGCCCTCCAGGCGCGCGAGCGCGAGATCCTCGCTCGCTATGCCGCCTCCCTCGCCACCGTGATCGCCGAGGACACCGGGGCAGCGGCTGACGACCTGCGGCCACAGGTGGTCGCTCACGCCCTCATCGGCACCCACCGCAGCCTCATCGACTTCGTCCGGCGCCGTTTGCTGACGGGCCCGGTCGATCGCAGACGCTTGGCCCGGGACGTGCAACGGCACGGCCGGGCGGCGCTGGCCCTGCTCGAGGCGGGGCTCGCCGACTACGGGTGCCGACCGGCCGGGGGGACCGGGACGACGCCGGCGACGGCACCCCCCAGGAGCTGACGAGCGACGGGCTGGCTGGCGACGCCAGGACCCCCGAGCACCGGGACGTCTGGTGGCACCCCACCTCGAGACCCGTCTCGGCGCTGCACGGGATGGCTGGATCGCCCGGACGCCGCCCAAGTCTGTCGTCCACCGGCGTGGGGACCCGGGACCGGGCGCCCCTGTCCCTGCGCCCATGGCCCAGGACCCACACCGAGGTAACGGCCCGTCGCCGACGGTGGGCCTCCGCCAGGCGCGTGCGACCAGGGGTGGGACCCGGCACCCTGGAGAAGCCACCAGGGGACCAACGGCCACCCCGCCACGGCTCAGGCCGCCCGACGCGCCGCGGTGGGGCCGTGGTCGGGGCGCTGGTTCGAGCCTCGGGGCCCCGACGGGGACCGGACCACAGGGCCGGTCCGGCTCAGGTCCGCGACACCACCGACCAGGCCTCCCCCCTTGTCGATCAGGGGGAACGGCCCCGGCGGGCTGCGCCCGGTCACCTGCCCGCCCGAGGGACACGCCGTCGACCGACCGCCGTCCTGGGACCGGCGCCATGGCCGGCGATCCGCCCGTGGCGCGGCGGGTGCAGCCGGGCCCAGGGGTGACCAGGCACCACGAGGAGGGTCGCCTGTCGCGCCGTCGTCGATGCTGCCATCTGTGGCAGCCTTTCCTGCGTGCTGCACCCAGGTGGCCCGCTGACACCGGGGGTCGGGCGGCCACGATCGGCGTGCCGCCAGCCGGACCCGGCCCTGGCGACACGCCCGTCACCCCCACCATGAACGCCGGCGAGCAACCGCCGGGGGCCGGGCCCCGACGGTCGGCCCCACCTCGGACCCGGGTCGGCCTGGAGCTGGGGACCACGTGGGTGTTCGCCACCGCGCTCGACTGGCCAGGATGGTGCCGACGGGGCAGGGGCGAGGAGGCGGCCCTTGCGGTGCTCCTCGACTACGAAGACCGCTACGGGGCTGTCGTCGGGCCCGGGTTCGAGCCAGGGCCGGTGGAGGTCGTCGGGCGGGTCCCCGGGACTCGGACCACCGACTTCGGGGCGCCCGGCGCCCGAGGCCCGTGGGACGATGAGCCCCTGACGCCGGCCGCGGCGGACCGCCTGGTCGGGCTCCTGGAGGCGTCGTGGCGGTACTTCGACGACGTCGCCGGTGGCGCGCCGGCCGTGCTGCGGAAGGGGCCCCGAGGGGGAGGCAGGGACCGCGACGCGATCGTCGACCACGTGCGCGAGGCGGAGCGCGCCTACGGCGCCAAGGTCGGTCAACGTGTTCCTCCCCGGACCGCCTGGAGCCACCAGCGGGCGGTCCTGGCCGGGGCCCTCCGAGCGGCCACCGACGCTGGCGCGTGGCCCGTTGGGTATGCGATACGGCGTTGCGCCTGGCACGTCCTCGACCACGCGTGGGAGATCGAGGACAAGTCACACTGACAGTGAGCACCCTGGCGCTCCGAGCAGGGAACCAGAGGGCCGTGGACGAGCGTCGGAGCCGGCCGGGAAGCGGGTGCCCCGAGCCTGGCCTCGTGGCACCCCCGCCGGGGCCCCGGGGGTGGCTGGCCGGGGCCCGGTGGTCCGTGCTCAGCGGTCAGGACGTGACGTCACCCTCGGCCGCCTGGCTGCCCGGGTACCGGCGGCGGTCCCGGCGACGCTCCAGGGCCCCGGCGGCGATGAGCGCCGAGCGGCTGAGGATGATCACCCCGACGACCATCGTGCCGAGCGTGAGCGCCTCGGCGGCGATGGCCCCGGGGGACGACCGCAGGCGCTCGCCGAAGAGCAGCACCCCCACCAGGATGCTCGCCAGGGGATCCACGGCGGTCAGCGCGGCCTGGGCCGTGGCCAGTGATCCCTGCTGAAAGGCGTTCGCCTCGAGGAACAGCGCCACGACCCCGGCGACCGCCATCGCGTAGGGGACCCAGGAACCGAGGGCGCCGCCGACACCCTCGGACTGGATGGAGAGGACCAGCGCCTTCACCAGGGCGGCGGCCATGGCGAAGACGACGCCGCCCCCGACGCCGAACAGCCCGGCCCGCCACGACGGCCCTCCCCGGTTGCCGATCACGACCGTCGCCACCACCAGACCGGTCACCACCACGCCGGTTGCCGCCCACTGGCCCACGGTCGGCATGGCGCTGCCCGACGTCGGGGCCGCCACCTCCAGGAAGCCGGCCACCCCCACCACCACCGCGGTCGCCCCCAGCCAGCCCCGCCGCCCCACCCGACGGTGGTACCACCCGGCCAGGATCACCACCACGAACAACAGTTCGCTGACCAGCAGCGGCTGGACGAGCGAGAGGTCGGCCACGCTGAGCGCCGCGGCCTGCAGGAGAAAGGAGGCGATGAGCATGCCCACCCCCGCCAGCCACACGGGTCGATGCACGAGGGCCACCAGCAGCCGGGGTCGCAGGGCCTCCTCCCGCCGGGTGGTCTGGGCCCCCCGCTTCTCCAGCACCGACGCCACGGCGTTGGCGAACGCCGAGGCCACGGCGAGGCCCGCCCCGGTCAGCACCGCGCCCGACGCCACCTCGGTCCCGTCCTCCCCCTCGGGGGGGCGCCCTGGCCGACAGAAGCGCCCGGGCGACCCCGCCCCCGGTCGGTCCGGCCGGGCGGCACGCCCCCTTCTCGCCCGGGACCAGGCGGGCGCCCCGCGCTGCGATGGCCGGGGGGGCCTCTGACCGGGCCCGTGGGGCCGGGCGAGGTCGGTGCCTCCCCGGTCACCGCGACCCAGGGCCGACTGCCGGTTTCGGGCATGCAGGCGAACCGGGACCCAGGGTCCATGTGCTCCCCCCCTCCAGGCGGCCACCGGCGGTCTGCCCCGGGCCCGTGCACCGCGACCACCACCCGCAGGCTACCGCCGGGGCGGTGGTCGGGTAGGGCCGTTGGTCACACCCGGGCCGCCCGCCCCCCACCGGACAGACCACCCCGGGGCACCCCCCTGGGGTCCCCGAGGGGCCAGGGACGCCGGGCGCCTGCCGGGCGCACTCGGGGTGGCCACCGTTGTGACCTTGGGCCCTGGAGGCGCCGTCACCGACTCCCCATACTTGCCACCAGCCGGGGGACCGGACAGGAGGACCGGCTGTGGGCGCCGTCGGGCGCCACCGGCGGGTCGACCACAGGCCCCGGGGACAGGAGGAGGGTGATGGGAGCGGCAATCGGGTCTTCGGTGGTGACCGCGGTCGGCATCGCCCTGAGCCCCATGGCCATCATCGCGGTCGTCCTCATGCTGATCACCCGTCACCCCCGCAGCAACGGCCTCAGCTTCGTGGTGGGCTGGCTGCTCGCGCTGGGCGTGGTCGGCGCCGCCGTGCTGGTCATCGCCGGCCCGACGAGCGCCGGCCAGCATCAGTCGGCGACCTGGAGCGCCTGGGTGGACCTCGCCCTGGGGCTGGCACTGGTGGTCGTCGCCGTCCGGCGGTTCCGCAAGCGTCCCCGGGGTGAGAGGGAACCGTCGTTGCCCAGATGGATGGGCACGGTCGAGCGGTGCCGTCCCCCCGAGGCCCTGGCGCTGGGGGCCGGGCTCGCCGGGGCGAACCCGAAGAACCTCCTCCTGGCGGTAGCCGGCGCGGCGGAGATCGCCCAGACCGGGATCAGCGGGGGCCAGCAGGCGCTGGCCTACACCGTCTTCGCGCTGATCGCCACCGTCGGGGTCGCCGCTCCCCTGGTCCTCTACCTGGCCCTGGGCCGGCGGTCTGCGCCCGCGCTCACCAGGTTGAAGGACTGGATGGCCCGCAACAACGCCGTGATCATCGCGGTGCTCTGCCTGGTGATCGGGGCAAAGCTGATCGGCGACGCCATCGGGGCGGCCACGGGCTGAGGACCGTTCGGGCACCCGCCGGTGCGCCGTGGCGGGCCGACGGCCGGCGTCCCCGGGCCGAGATCAGGGGGGAGGTTGCCGGCCCGAGACGTCCGGCCAACGGTGCTGTCGCACCAGGAGCACCCTGACGGCCGGCGTGGCCCGTGGCACCACCTCGCACCGGCGTGGCACCCCTCGGGAGGCGGACACACGACGTGGTGGCGGGTGTCGCGGTCCCACGAGCGACACACGCCCGGGGCGCGCCCACCCCAGGCGAGGATCTGCCGACCGGCGCGGGGAACGCCGCCGCCGCCTGGCCCTCGTCGGGGCGAGGGCCCCGGGGAAGCGGCGCTGAGTTTCCGGGGGCGCCGGCGTCCACCTCGGTAGCATCATGCGGACGCTGCGGAGGCGTCCTCCAGGAAGGAGCCATCCATGGCGCGGGTTGCCACGTACCTCAACTTCCAGGGCCAGACCGAGGAGGCGTTCGGCTTCTACGCCGAGACCTTCGGCACCGAGGTCACCATGCTCAGCCGCTACTCCGACATGCCCGCCGTCGGGCCGGGGCAACTCCCCGCCGAGGAACGGGAGCTGGTCTTGCACGCCGAGCTGCCGATCCTCGCCGGCCACGTGCTGATGGCGACCGACATGCTCGGGTCGATGGGCCACGAGACCCGCATCGGCAACAACACCACCCTCTGCCTCGACGTCGACAGCAGGCAGGAGGCTGACCGCCTGTACGGCGCGCTCTCCGAGGGCGGCTCGGAAGGCTCTCCCATGGCCGACATGCCCTGGGGCGCCTACTGGGGCGTCATCCTCGACCGCTACGGCATCCGCTGGATGGTCAATTTCATGCCGGCGTCCTGAACCCGCCCGACGCCGGCTCC
>DASQQH010000528.1:0-2742 GCA_035643555.1 Acidimicrobiales bacterium
CACGGGCGGGGCAGGGGGCACACCGGGGGCGGCGGCGCCGACACACCCGGCGGCGACGAGTGCGACCGCCGCAGCGGCCGCCGCCGGCCAGGGGCGACGAGGTGTGGCGCCAGCCCAGGTGACCACACCCGGTCGCGGCCGATGTCCCCCCCGCATCCCCCCCGATCGTAGCCACACCCGGGGCCGGTCGTCGGGGCGATGCGCCGGGCACCGGATGGGCCGTTGCCGGGGCCGAGTAGCGTTGCCGCCGATGAGAGTCTGGCCCGGTCAGCCCTATCCGGTCGGCGCGAGCTACGACGGGCTGGGGACCAACTTCTCGGTCTTCTCCGACGTGGCCGAGGGGGTGGAGGTGTGCCTGTTCGACGAGGACGGCACCGAGTCCCGGGCCGAGCTCACCGAGGTCGACGCCCTGTGCTGGCACGGCTACGTGCCGGGCGTGGGGCCCGGCCAGCGGTACGGGTTCCGGGTCCACGGCCCTTACGAGCCCTCCCAGGGGCACCGGTGCAACCCCGCCAAGCTCCTCCTCGACCCCTACGCCAGGGCGATCGACGGGGAGATCCGGTGGGACCAGGCCGTGTTCGGCTACCGCTTCGACCGTCCCGAGGAGGCCGACGAGGCGGACTCGGCCCCCTTCATGCCCCGGTCGGTGGTGACGAACCCCTACTTCGACTGGGGGGACGACCGCCACCCGCGGACCCCCTGGCACGAGACCGTGGTGTACGAGACCCACGTCCGCGGCCTGTCCATCCGCCACCCGGACCTGGATCCGGAACTGCGGGGGACCTACGCGGGCCTGGCCAGCCCCCCCATCATCGAGCACCTCGGCGGCCTGGGGGTGACCGCGGTCGAGCTGCTGCCCGTGCACCAGTTCGTCCACGACGCCGCGCTCGCCGAGCGGGGACTGCGCAACTACTGGGGCTACAACTCCATCGGCTACCTCGCCCCCCACCACGCCTACAGCTCCACCGGCGCCGGCGGCCAGCAGGTCCAGGAGTTCAAGGCCATGGTCAAGGCCCTCCACGACGCCGGGATCGAGGTCATCCTCGACGTCGTCTACAACCACACCGCCGAGGGGAACCACCTGGGGCCCACCCTGAGCTTCCGGGGCCTCGACAACGCCTCCTACTACCGCCTGGCCGACGATCCCCGCTACTACCGGGACTACACCGGCACCGGCAACAGCCTCAACATGCGCAGCCCCCACGTGCTCCAGCTCATCATGGACTCCCTGCGCTACTGGGTCGTCGAGATGCACGTGGACGGCTTCCGGTTCGACCTTGCCGCCGCCCTGGCCCGGGAGCTGCACGACGTCGACCGCCTGTCGGGCTTCTTCGACCTGATCCAGCAGGACCCGGTGGTCTCCCAGGTCAAGCTCATCGCCGAGCCCTGGGACGTCGGCGAAGGGGGCTACCAGGTGGGCAACTTCCCCGCCCTGTGGTCGGAGTGGAACGGTAAGTACCGGGACTGCGTCCGGGACTACTGGCGGGGCGAGCCCGCCACCCTGGCCGAGCTCGCCTACCGCCTGACGGGCAGCTCGGACCTGTACGAGGCGGGCGGGCGGTGGCCCTACGCCAGCGTGAATTTCGTCACCGCCCACGACGGGTTCACCCTGGCCGACCTGGTCTCCTACAACGCCAAGCACAACGAGGCCAACGGCGAGGACAACCGGGACGGGACCGACGACAACCGGTCGTGGAACTGCGGCGTCGAGGGGTCGACCACCGATCCCGTCGTCTCGGCACTGCGGCGACGCCAGCAGCGGAACTTCCTCACCACCCTGCTGGTCTCCCAGGGCATCCCCATGATCCTCGGTGGCGACGAGCTGGGACGGAGCCAGGGGGGCAACAACAACGCCTACTGCCAGGACAACGACATCTCCTGGTACGACTGGGAGCACCCCGACGAGGCCCTCCTGGCCTTCACCCGGCGGCTGGTCGCCCTGCGGGCCGCCCACCCGGTCTTCCGTCGGCGCCGCTTCTTCCAGGGCCGGCGCCTGTACGGCTCCGAGGTCAGCGACATCGGCTGGCTCACCCCGGAGGGGTCCCTCATGAGCGACCTGGACTGGCAGGAGAGCCGGGCCAAGTCCATCGCCGTCTACCTCAACGGCGAGGCCCTGCCCGACCCGGACCCCCGGGGGGAGCGCCTCACCGACGACAGCTTCCTGCTCCTGTTCAACGCCCATGACCAGGCCATGGACTTCACCCTGCCCAAGGCCGACTGGGGCCAGGAGTGGGAGGTCCTGGTGGACACCGCCGTCGAGGAGGAGGGCCAGGCCGACCCGCCACCGGGGCAGGTGCACGGTGCGGGGGAGGAGGTCGCGGTCTCCGCCCGCGCCGTGGTGGTCCTCCGCCAGGTGGGGTGACCTTGGGGGAACAGGAGGCGGGCGCCGGGGACCGGTCGGTCCCCCTCGCCACCTACCGGGTCCAGCTCTCGCCCGGCTTCGGCTTCGACGAGGCAGCGGCGCTCGCTCCCTACCTGGCCGAGCTGGGGGTGAGCCACCTGTACGCCTCGCCCTCCCTCCAGGCCGCCCCGGGCAGCACGCACGGCTACGACGTGGTCGATCCCACCAGGGTGAGCGACGAGCTGGGCGGGCCCGGGGCCCATCGCCGCCTGTCGGGGGCCCTGGGCCGGGCCGGGCTGGGCCAGGTCCTGGACATCGTCCCCAACCATCTGGCGGTGACCGGGCCGGAGAACCCCAGGTGGTGGGACGTGCTCGGGAACGGGCGGGCCAGCCCCTGGGCG
>DASQQH010000529.1:0-10498 GCA_035643555.1 Acidimicrobiales bacterium
CGGTACCCCCCGACGAGTGCTCACCCCGTTGTAGCCACCGCCCCCGGCGTCCGGCCACCGCGGATGGCACCTCCACGCCCATCCGCGGCTTCCCAGACCGTGAGACACGACACCCCAATGAAGCGATGCAAGGCCATCCGACCAGTCGTCCCGACGCTCCGGACGACCTCCCGGAATCGCAGCGTTCCTTTCTTTTCGCCTCCCGATGTTCCCGCGCCATCCGACCGGGAAAGCGGTCTGTGGTGCAACGGGGTTCCAGCGGCCTTCCCCGACGGGGCTGATTCCTGGTACGACGGCATAGCCCCGTCGCGCTGAGACCCAAGGATTGCCCACCCAGGCGCTAAGGAAGGCGGACGGGCCTCCCGGATGCGATCAGGCCGCACCCCGACCCAACCGACCTGCGCCCGTGGCGTCCGGGCACTACCCGGGGGTACGCCCTCGTCGACCCGACATCCCCCTGGCACGGGGCTGCGCTACCTCGTTGGCTCCGAACGTTTGCCCGATGGCCGCGCCCGGAGCCGCCGACACCTAGGATGTCCTTGATGGTGGGGTCAGGTTGCGCAGACCGTACTGAACAACTGTGCACGATCGTGCGAACACGTGGGCTGCGTCGCCTGGAGAAGCCGATCCAGCTGGCTTCCGGCCAATGGAGCCGTGACTTCGTGGATGTGAAGGCCGCCCTCGCCAGGGGGGAAGATCTGGGGCTTGCTTGCCGAGCCATTCTCGATGCGCTGGCCTGTCGGGAGGTGAGCTTCGACGCCCTGGGGGGACCGACGATGGGCGCCGACCACCTGGCCCACGGAGCGGCCATGCTGGGCGACAAGGAGTGGTTCGTCGTCCGAAAGGCGCCGAAGGGACGGGGGACCGGCAGGCAGATCGAGGGGGCCAGCCTCGGCGACCGGCGACAGGTGGTCCTCCTCGAGGACGTGGTCACCACCGGTGGCTCGATCGCCAGCGCCTTCGAGACCATCCGCCAGACAGGAGCCGTCGTGACCGCGGCGCTTGCCCTCGTCGATCGCGGCGCCACGGCAACCCGCTACTTCGAAGCCCGTGGGGTCCCCTATCTTGCCCTTCTCACCTATCAGCACCTGGGTATCGAGCCGGTTGACGAGGGACCGGCGCCGTAGCATCCGGTCGGCCGCTGTCCCTACCCCCGTGGGGTACGCCGGCCGTCGCTGCGACCCCCTTTCCGACGAGCGTTCGACCGGATGCGTCGGCGCCCGGCCTGACCCCGCCGCCTCGACCGACCGGGGCCGCCACCGAACCCCTCGCTTCACCGGGGGTGGGGTGGGGTCCCCCCGGAGAGGACCGGACCCCACCACAGGGGTGGGGATGGGACGGGGTGAAGGTGCCGGCTTGGGAAGGGGATCCCGCAGGCCATGACCCTGTTCGCCTACGTGCTCGGCTTCCTGGCCGCCATGTCCAACGGGGCCGCCAACGTCGCCCAGCGCGCCGCCAGCCGCCAGGAGCCCCCGGAGCTGCAGTTCTCCCTCCGCCTCATCCTCCACCTGGCGCGCCGACCGGTATGGGTCGCCGGCATCGGGGCGGTGGTGCTGTCGTTCATCCTCCAGGCCATCGGCCTCGGTCTGGGCAGCCTCACCGGGGTGGAGCCGCTGTTGGTCCTGGAGCTGCCCCTCACCCTGATGGGGGCCCGCTGGCTGCTCGGAGAGCACATCGGGCGACAGGGCTGGAGCGCCATCGCCCTCATGACCGGCAGTACCGTCTGCCTCATCGCCGCCCTCGGGCCCAGCGGCGGCAGCCCCCGGGGGGTCTCCTGGGAGGAATGGATCATGGCCATCGGTCTCACGGCGGCGGCCGTGGCGATCCTCTTCCTGGCAGCCCGGGCAACCAGCAACCTCGCCCGGCGGGCCGCGCTGTTGGGCACCGCCACCGGCATCACCTTCGGGCTGGCGGCCTCCCTGGTCAAAGGGACCACGGCGCGCTTCTCGGAGGGAGGGCTCGCCGCGGTGTTCAGCTCCTGGGAGCTGTACCTGGCCTTCGCCGTCGGCTTCTTCGCCATGTGGCTCCTCCAGAGCGCCATGAACGCCGGGCGCCTCGTCGTGGCCCAGCCGGGGATGACCCTGGCCGACCCCTTCGTGTCGATCATCTGGGGCACCGCCGTCTTCGGCGAGTCGGTCCGTTCCGGGGGATACCTGGTCCTGGCCGTGGCGGCCGGGGTCGTCCTCACCTTGGCCACCGTCGCCCTGGCCCGGTCGCCCGCCTTGGTCGACACCCGGGCCAAGCCCGAGCAGCGCGAGGCGGATCGTCCGCCGGCCAGGAACTGACACCCGACGCCTGTTCGTGGCTCTCTCAACACAAATCGTGGTATCCCCCGCGCTGGTGGCACATCTGCCAGGCAGGAGGGGTCGCCGGCTAGCTCGCTCTTGACCCGTCTGTGACGCAGGGGTAACAATCTGGGCTCTGGGGCGGTGACAGCACCGCCAAGACCGCTCCAGCGGTGGCGGGCGAAGACGCCGACCTCGGGGAGGTGCCTCGCGGTGCAGGCCGCGGGGTCATGTCGAAGCCAACCAGCGAACAACGGGATCCGGCCAGCGAGGGCCGGCTCTCGGACTGCGACGGGGAGGCTGAACGTGGAGAAGCCTTGGGCGAAGGCGCAGCCGGGCGGAGGCGCAACGGGCGATGACAGGCCGGCGACCAGCGACGATCGGGAGCGGGACCCGGCCGTGACGAGCGCGGCACAGGCGATCCGGCTCATGACCGATGCCACGGTGGCCCACTGGCACCGGGCCCTGGGCGAGCTGCCCGAGGACTACGGCGTGGCCCTGGGCCTGGCGCAGGCCGCGGCCCAGTCAGCCCTGGGCTCCCTGCTGCGCTCGGGGTTCGACATGGTGGGACCGGACGGGCAGTGGGTCGGTCGGGGAACCGCCAGTGGCCCTGCTCGCCGCCCGTTGGCCAGCACCTGAGCCCCCCGACCTGGGCCGCTACCCCGCGCCAGCCCAGGTCGGACTCACACCGAGGCCTGGGGGCTGCGCAGCTCCGGGAAGTCCTCCTCAAAGTACTCACCCTCCGCCCGGGCCTCGGGAGGCCAGGCGGTGGCCCCGGCCCCCGGCGCCCGTCGGGCCAGCTCCTGGTCGCGCAGCTCGACCCGGCGGATCTTGCCCGAGATGGTCTTGGGAAGATCGGCGAACTCGAGGCGCCGGAGGCGCTTGTAGGGCGCCAGGTGCTCCCGGGCGAACGCCAGGATGGAGCAGGCCACCTCGGGGGTGGGCTCCTGGCCCCCGACCAGGGTGATGTAGGCCTTCGGCACGGCCGCACGGACGGGGTCCGGCGAGGGCACGACGGCCGCCTCGGCGACCGCCCGGTGCTCGATGAGCACGCTCTCCAGCTCGAAGGGGGAGATCCGGTAATCGGACGCCTTGAAGACGTCGTCGGCCCGACCCACGTAGGTGATGTAGCCCCGATCGTCGCGGCTGCCCACGTCGCCGGTGTGGTAGTACCCGTCCCGCATCACCTCCGCCGTGCGGTCGGGGTCGTCCCGGTAGCCGGTCATCAGCCCCAGAGGGCGGGCGGACAGGTCCAGGGCGATCTCCCCCTCGTCGCCCACGGCGCCGGTCACGGGGTCGACCAGGGCGACCACGTACCCCGGCAGGGGGCGCCCCATGGAGCCGAGCTTGAGCGGCTGGCCGGGAGGGTTGCCCACCTGGGCCGTGGTCTCGGTCTGGCCGTAGCCGTCCCGAACGGTGACCCCCCAGAGCCCCCGGACCCGCTCGATGACCTCGGGGTTGAGCGGCTCGCCAGCCGCCACCACCTCTCGGAGGGGCACCTTCCAGGCGCCCAGGTCCTCTTGGATCAGCAGGCGCCACACCGTCGGGGGGGCACAGAAGGTGGTCACCTGGCAACGGGCCATGGTCTCCAGCAGGCGGGGGGCGTCGAACCTGCCAGAGGCGTAGATCAGGACCGTGGCACCTGCGTTCCAGGGCGCGTACACGTTGCTCCAGGCGTGCTTGGCCCACCCGGGGGAGGAGATGTTGAGGTGGACGTCGCCCTCGAGCAGCCCGATCCAGTACATGGTGGACAGGTGACCCACCGGGTAGCTGGCGTGGGTGTGCTCCACGAGCTTGGGCTGGGCGGTCGTGCCCGAGGTGAAGTACAGGAGCAGCGGGTCGCTCGCCTGGGTGGGTCCGTCCGGGGTGAAGCCCGTCCCGGCCCCCCTGGCCTCGGCATAGGGGCGCCAGCCATCCACCTCCGCGCCGACGGCCACCCTTGTGTAGTCCCCGGGGACCCCGTCGAACTTGCCGGTGTCGCCTGCGCCCACCACCACGTGCCGGGCACCGCCCCGCTCGATCCGATCGGTCAGGTCGGCGGGACCGAGGAGGGTGGTGGCCGGGATGATGACCGCCCCCAGCTTCATGGCGGCGAGGATCACCTCCCACAGCTCGACCTGGTTGCCCAGCATGAGCACGACCCGATCGCCCCGCTGGACCCCCTGGCCCGCCAGCCAGTTGGCCACCTGATTGGAGCGGGCCGAGAGCTCGGCGAAGCTGAGCTTGGTCTCGGAGCCGTCCTCCCCGACGACCCACAGGGCCGGACGGGGGTTGTCCCGGGCAATCACGTCGAACCAGTCGAGCGCCCAGTTGAACTCGCCCAGCACCGGCCAGGTGAAGCCCGCGGTGGCGGCTTCCCAGTCGTCCCGGTGTTCGAGCAGGAAGTCCCTGGCGGCCCGGAAGCGTTCTGTCGACGACGCCACGGTGCCCCCCTTTCAACCAGTCGGTTCTCGGTTGTCGGAAGCCTGTCACGCCCGGCCGAGGGGGACAAGGGGTTCACCCCCCGGGGCACTGCGGTGCCATGCTGGACGTGGGCACCGCCGACCAAGGAGGCGTACCGATGAGCACGGGCCCCAGGTGAGCGAGGACCTCGACGCCACGGTCCGGGCGGCCAGGCGCTGGAGCGACTGGGCCTCCCCCCGAGGGCTCCGGACCGACACCCTGCCCTGGCGACTCTGGGAGCGGGCCAAGACCCTGGTGTGGGACCCCGCCGACCTGGACCTCTCCGGGGACGCGACCGCCTACGCGGCCCTGCCCGAGCTGGCGCGCCTGGGGGTGGCCAACCTCGTGCGGGGGTTCATGATCGGGGAGGAGGGCGTGACCCTCGACGTGGTTCCCCTGCTCGTGGCCATGGCCGATGAGGGACGGATCGAGGAGGTCATGTACCTCACGACCTTCGCCTTCGAGGAGGCCAAGCACGTCGACTTCTTCCGGCGCTGGGTCGACGCGGTGGGGATCGACTACGCCCGGCTCGACGCGGCCGTCGCCGAGCGCCTGGGGACCACGGGCGAGGTCCCCGGCCAGCGCCAGGGGATCTTCGAGGCCGAGCTGCCCCGGGTGATGCGCCGCCTGATCGGCGACCACTCCCCGGAGGCCGTGCTGGATGCCTCGGTCACCTACAACCAGTTCGTCGAGGGCTGCCTGGCGGTGGCGGGCTATCGGGTCTTCGACCTGTGGTTCGAGCAGTTCGGGACGCTGTCGGGACTCCGGCGCGGGCTGGCACTGGTCCGGCGGGACGAGAGCCGTCACATCACCTACGGGACCTACCTGTGCCGACGCCTCCTCGCAGCGGATCCGGACCTGGTCGAGGCGGCCACCGCCCGCCTGAGCCAGCTCCACCGGGCCTACGAGGCGACCGCGGCAGGGCGAGCCGGGTATGGAAGCGGTGACACCCTGGGAAGCTTCGGGGAGTTCCTGGACGTCCAGGTGCGACGCCGCCTGGCGCTCCTCTGGCGCCGGTCCCCGGACCTCGACCTCGTCCCGGAGGAGGTGTGAGCGCCGATGGGGACCGGTCCCCAGAGGAACCGCGGCCGACGGGCACCGACCAGCAGGGGCCCGAGGCATCGCCGCGCCCCGGCGAACGGGCCGGCGACCCGGAGATCCTCGCCGGGGCGGCCCGGTGGGTCCTCGACTACCTGGACCAGGCAGGCGCGGCGCCGGTGCGGGCACCGATCGCCCCGGGCGCCGTCCGGGAGGCCCTGCCGCGGGAGCCGCCAGCCGAGCCGGTCCCCTGGGAGCGGATCCGGGCCGACCTGGACCAGGTCCTGGCCCCGGCACTGACCCACTGGAACCACCCCCGGTTCTTCGGGTACTTCGCCAACTCCAGCCCCCCGGCGGCGATCGCCGGAGAGCTCATCGCCGCCGCCACCAACCAGAACGCCATGCTGTGGCGCACGTCGCCCGCGGCCACCGAACTGGAGGAGGTGGCCACCGCCTGGCTCGCACACCTGCTGGGCCTGCCCCGATGGTTCGGCCTGATCCACGACACGGCCTCGACCGCCACCTTCGCCGCCCTGGCGGCCGCCAGGCACCGGGCGGATCCCCAGGTGGGGGAACGGGGGGTCTGCCTCGACCGTCCGCTGACCGTGTACGCCTCCGATCAGGCCCACTCCTCGGTGGACAAGGCCGTGATGGGCCTGGGGCTGGGCAGGGCCAACCTGCGCCGGGTCGGGTCGGACCATGCCTGGCGCCTGGACCCCGCCGCACTGGAGGCCGCCATCGTCACCGACGAGCAGGCCGGCGCCCGCCCGATGGCCGTGGTGGCCACCGTGGGTACCACGGCGGCGACGGCGGTGGACCCCCTCCCCGCCATCGCCCGGATCTGTCGCGCCCGCGGGCTGTGGCTCCACGTCGACGCCGCCTATGGCGGGGCCGCCGCGGCCACCCCCGCCATGCGGTGGGTGCTCCAGGGGGCGGCGGGGGCGGACTCCCTGGTGGTCAACCCCCACAAGTGGCTGTTCGTGCCCCTGGACTGCAGCGTCTTGTACCTCCGCCGTCCCCAGGAGACCCGGGCGGCGTTCGCCGTCACCCCCGACTACCTGCAGGCCCCCGAGGAGGCGACGGCCCTCATGGACTACGGCCTCGCCCTCGGACGCCGCTGGCGGTCGCTCAAGCTGTGGCTCGTCCTCCAGGCCATGGGGACCCGGGGGGTCCAGGCCGTCATCGAGGAGCACCTCCGCCTGGCCCGACTCCTGGCCGGCTGGGTGGAGGAGGCCCCGGACTTCGAGGTCGTGGCCCCCACCACCTTCGCCGTGGTCAACTTCGCCTGGCGGCCGAGGGGCCTGGCCGCGGCGGACGCCGACCGCGCCACCACCGCCCTCGCCGAGGCTGTCAACGGCTCCGGTGAGGCGTTCCTCACGACCGCCCGGATCGGGGAGGTCACCGCGCTGCACGCCTCGATCGGGAACCTCGCCACCACCGAGGAGGACGTCGCCCGCCTGTGGGCCGCCGTTCAGCGCTCGGCCGCCGCCATCCCCCGGGGCGAGGGCGGCCCTCCCCCCCCGGCGCCCCCCTCCTAGGGTCTGGCCATGCCCATCCGCCCAGCGGTCCCCGGTGACCTGCCGGAGGTGGCCTCCCTCATCCAGGAGCTGGCGTCCTACGAGGGCCTCGCCCACGAGGTCACCTGGGACCCGGACCAGCTGCACGAGCATCTGTTCGGGCCCGATCGGGTCGCCCGGGCCACCCTTGCCGTGGTCCCTCCGGGCGAGCCAGGCGACCGCCCCGGTACCCCGGAGGAGGCGGTGGCGGACGACGTGGCCGGCCTGGCCCTGTGGTTCCCCACCTTCTCCACCTTCCTCGGCCGGCCGGGCATCTGGGTGGAGGACCTCTACGTGCGGCCGGCCCACCGGGGCAGGGGCCACGGGCAGGCGCTGCTGAGGCACCTGCGATCCCTCACCGATGGACGGGTGGAGTGGGCCGTCCTGGACTGGAACGACCTCGCCATCTCCTTCTACGAGGGCCTGGGGGCCGAGCCGGTGCGGGGCTGGACCCGCTACCGGTGGTCTCCGCCCGACCGCCCGCCCCCCTAGCGGGAGCGCTTGCCCGGCCGCGCGCCCGCGCGTCCGCCCTGCTGGCCTCCCTGCGGGGGTGGCTGCTGGCGGGCCTGGCCGGCCTGGCTGGGGTCCTTGGTCCGCACGGCACCAGGTCGGCGGTGCGAGCCGCCTCGGCCGCTCTGCCGGCTCTGGCGGGAGGCGGCCCGGCGCATCTCTCGCCCCATCGCCTCGGTGGACTTGCCCGAGAGGGCCTCCTCGAGGGCGGCCCGCCGCTGGTCCTCGGGGAGGCGGCTCATGGCGATGTCGAGCTCGCGCAGCTCGGGGGGGAGGGCCCGCTGCTTGCGCTTTGACTTGGCCATGTAGGCGAGCAGTCGCTTGGCGTACAAGGTCCGCAGGAAGCCCACCCGCATGATGGTGCGCCAGATGGCCTCCCGCACACGGCCTGGTTCGTCTCGTGCCACATCCACTCTTCTAGCGCGAATGGCCCCGCTCGGCTGCACCGACGGCCAGCGCGGCCCGCCGAGGGTCGGTCCCGCCCTCGACGGAAGGCCTCAGGAGGCGCGCCGCCGGTGGTCGCCGCGAAGGGACCGTTTGTGCTCGAGGAAGTCGACCAGGACGTAGTCGCCGAGGGTCTCGGGCGTGGTGAAGAACGCCCGGCCCCGATTGAGTTTGGTCAGCTGCTCAACGAACGCCCGCAGGTAGCCGGTGGCGTCCAGCATGAAGGTGTTGATGCGGATGTCCTCCCGGGTGCAGCGGTTGACCTCACCGAGGGTGGCCTCGACGGTCTCGGGCACCGGTGGGTAGTTGAAGAAGACCTCCCCGTCGGGAAGCACGTGGGCGGTGGGCTCGCCGTCGGTGATCATGATGATCTGCTTGGTGCCCGCCTGTCGGCTCAGCAGCCGGCGGGCCAGGAGGAAGGCGTGCTGCATGTTCGTGCCGTAGACGAAGTCCCAGGAGACCTCCGGGAGCTGGGCCGGTGTCAGCTCCCGGGCCACCTCGGAGAAGCCCACCAGGCCCAGGTAGTCCCGGGGGAAGCGCGTCGAGATCAGGTGGTGGAGGGCCATCGCCACCCGCTTGGCCGCCAGGAAGTTGTCCCGCATGGGCATGGACAGCGACAGGTCGAGCATGAGCACCGTGGACGACCGGGTCAGGGCCTCGGTCCGCTCCACCTCGAAGTCGTCGGGGTGGAGGGCGACGGGCGTGCCCCTGCCGGTCCGCTGGACGGCGTTGCGCACGGTCCGCTCGATGTGCAGGTTGAACGGATCCCCGAACTCGTAGGGCTTGGTCGCGTAGTCCCGCTCGTGGCCGACGCCCTGGCGGGCGGTGGCATGGCGGCCGAGGCGTTCCTTCGCCAGGCGGGAGAACAGGTCGGAAAGGGCGTTGTGGCCGATCCGGCGCATGCCCCGCGGGGTCAGCTCGATCCGGCCCTCCCGCTGCTCGATCAGCCCCGCCTCCTCCAGGGCGGCGCTGACCTGGGCGAGGCGCTCCAGGGACCGCGCCGCGTCGTCACCGAGCAGCTCCCGGGCCCGGTCCAGGTCCACCTCGGCGAGGGCGCCGGGGCTGTGCGCCGACCGCAACAGGTTCTCCAGCTGGTCGAGGTCCGACAGGGTGTCCATGACCCCGCCGGCCTGGGCCAGGCCCAGGGGGTCCGACCCGGTGAAGGGCTGTGGCCGCCCCCACCCCGCGTCGGGGACCGCGGCCTGGAGGTTGCGGGCCAGGCGGTCGACCTGCCAGGAAAGGTCCAGGTCCGAGAGGAGCTGGTCGGAGAGGGCCTGCAGCTGGGCTCGCTGCTCGGGGGTCATCGACTCGATCATCGACTGCACCCCCGCCATCTGTCGGGCCAGCTGTTCGAGCAGCTCGTCCAGGTTCTGGGGGTTGCCGGGGAAGAGGTCGCCGAAGCGCTCCATGAACGACTCGAAGCTGGGGTCGAGGGGACGGCCGGCCCGGTGCTGTTCGAGCATGCGGTTGAGGGCGTCGAGCATCTCCCGGGACCGCTCGAGGGCCGCCGGGCTGGCCCCCTGCACCGCGTCGCTGACCTGGTTGAGCCAGTTGCCCACGAGCTGCTCGCGGAGCTGGTCCATGAGCTGGTCGAAGCGTTCCCTGGCCTCGGAGGAGACGAACTCGTACTCCTGGAGGGCCCCCACCCGGCCGGCCAGGTCCGGAGGCACCAGATCGAGCTGCTGGCGGCGCTCGGCCGCCACCTGCTCGGTGATCTCGGCCCGGCGCTCGTCCCCCGACGCTTGAGCCTCTCGGACCAGGTCCTCGAGCCCCGAGCGCTCGGTGTCCATCACCTCCCGGAGGGCCTCGGCGATGTCGTCGTAGACCCCGCCCAGGTCCCAGCGCTCCAGCTCGTCCCGCCGCCGTCGGCGGAGACGCTCCAGCAGCTCCCTGAGCCCGGCGACCCGCTCACCCTCCCGGCCCTCGAAGCCCGACTGCATGAGGCGACGCAGGGCGGCGTTGAGATCGCCGTGGTAGAGCAGGTCGTCGGTCACCTCCGACAGGAGCTCCTCGGGGTCGAGGTCCGTGCCCTCCTGGCTCCCGTCCCACCGTGAGTACTGCCAGCGCCAGGCCATCTCGTCTCCCCTGGTCCCTCGGTCGTCCTCTCCGTCGCCGGACCGGGCCGGCCCGGCTAGGCGCGCCCCCGGTACGTCGCCCGGGCCCCCGCGGCCTCCTTGTTGAGCCGCTTGGACAGATGCAGCCCCTCCAGCACGAACTCGGTGG
>DASQQH010000530.1:0-2735 GCA_035643555.1 Acidimicrobiales bacterium
CAGGCTGACGTGGCGGGGCCCCTCCTTGGTCAGCGCCGAGCATGCCGCCGCGGCCGATCCCCCGGTCGCCAGCATGGGATCCAGGAGCAGGGTCCAGGCGCCCTCGAGCGGCGGGAGCTTGGTGTAGTACGCCGAGGGCTCGAAGGTGGCCTCGTCGCGCTCCAGGCCGATGTACCCGACGGCCACCTCGGGAAACAGCTCGGTCACCGCCTCCAGCATCCCGAGCCCGGCCCGCAGGATCGGCACGGCGACCAACGGGACGGCGAGGCCCCGGCCCTCGGCGGGCGCGAGCGGCGTCTCCACCGACGACGGCCTGGTCGGCACCGACCGGGTGGCCTCGATCGCGACGACGAGGCCGAGGCGCTTGGCGAGGATCCGGAACAGGGGAGGTCGGGTGTGCCGGTCCCGCAGCGCCCCCAGCAGGGTGGCGGCCAGCGGATGCTCGACCAGGGTCACGCTCATGGGCCGAGCGCCCCGGGCCGCGCCGGGGCCGCCCCGAGGGGGTCGCTGGCGGGGTTGCTCGATCTGGGGCTCGCCATGGGGCCGCATTCTGGCCGATCGGCAGCCACCCTCGCCTCCCACGCTGGTCACCGGGGCCGTCCGGGCAGGACCGGGCTGGCCGGTCGACTAGCACTGGCCCTGACCCAGCCCGAGTGCCCTGGAGGCAGCGATGTCGATGCTCAAGGACCCGCCGTTCCGCGCCGACCACGTGGGGAGCCTCCTGCGCCCACCCGAGCTGCTCCAGGCCCGGGAGGACGCTGCCGCCGGTCGCATCACCGGCGAGCAGCTGGGCGTCGTCGAGGACCGTGCCATCCGGGACGCGGTGCGCATGCAGGAGGACGTGGGGCTCCGGTCGGCCACCGACGGGGAGTTCCGCCGGGCCTCCTGGCACATGGACTTCATCTATCAGCTGGGAGGTGTCAGCAAGGCCGAGGGCAACCTGGCCGTGCAGTTCCGGAACCCGTCGGGGACCCTGGAGTTCACCCCCGCCTCGCTGCGGGTGGACGGGCGACTCCATCTGGACCACACGATCTTCGGCGACGACTTCTCCTTCCTCAGGGACACCGCCAGCTCGGTCACCCCCAAGCTCACCATCCCCTCGCCCAGCATGGTCCACTACCGAGGCGGTCGTGCCGCCATCGACGAGGCCGTCTATCCGGACCTCGACCGGTTCTGGGACGACCTGAGCGCGGCGTACGCCGCCGAGGTCCGAGCCCTCGGCGGTCTCGGCTGCACCTACCTGCAGTTCGACGACACAAGCCTGGCCTACCTCAACGACCCCCACCAGCGGGAGGAGCTGGCCGCCAAGGGGGGCGACCCCGACCGCCAGCACCTCCGCTACATCCGACAGATCAACGCGTCCCTGGCCGACCGTCCCCCCGGGATGCGGGTCACCACCCACATGTGCCGGGGCAACTTCCGGTCCTCCTGGGTGGCCGAGGGCAGCTACGACTTCGTGGCCGAAGCCCTGTTCAACGAGCTCGAGGTCGACGGGTTCTTCCTCGAGTACGACGACCCCCGCTCAGGGGGGTTCGAGCCGCTGCGGTTCGTCCCGCCGGACAAGCGGGTGGTCCTGGGCCTCGTGACGACCAAGCGGGGGGCCCTCGAGGCCAAGGACGAGCTCAAGCGACGGATCGACGAGGCGTCGCGGTTCGTCTCCCTGGAGCAGCTGTGCCTGTCCCCCCAGTGCGGCTTCTCCTCCACCCTGGAGGGCAACAGCCTCACCTACGAGGAGGAGGTGGCCAAGCTCGCCCTCATCGTGGAGACGGCCCAGGAGGTCTGGGGATGACCTCGAGCGGTGAGGTTCGCCGGGCCCGGCGACCACCCCGGGCGGGCCCGCCCGGGGCCGCCTCCCCCTGGGCGCCGGGGCGTGCCGCCAGCGGGATGGTCGGCCAGGGGTGACGAGCCTCGCTGACCAGGAGGGGGGCGGCGCCGTCTACCGGGGGGCGATGGAGGTGGCGCTCGCCGAGGCCCGGGCCGCCCGGGACCACGGCGACGTGCCGGTGGGCGCCGTGGTCCTCCTGGGCGACGAGGTCGTGAGCCGCCGCCACAACGAACGGGAACGCCGAGGCGACCCCACGGCCCACGCCGAGATCCTGGCGCTGCGGGACGCGGCCACCGCCGTGGGGTCCTGGCGCCTGGGGCCCACGGCCACCCTGGTGGTCACCCTGGAGCCCTGCCCCATGTGCGCGGGTGCCCTGGTCGGCGCCAGGGTCGGACGCCTGGTCTTCGGCGCCACCGACCCCAAGACCGGTGCCTGCGGCTCCCTCTACAACCTCTGCGCCGACCCCCGCCTGAACCACGAGGTGGAGGTACTGCCCGGCGTCCTGGTCGATGCCGCCTCGGCCCTGCTGTCCGACTTCTTCGCCTCCCGACGGGGCGAGGGTGGTCCGCCGGACCAGGTCGACGGCCGGGCGGGGTAGTCAAGGGCACCGCGGCCCGCCACACACTGGCCGGACGGCCCCAGCGCCGCCCGAACAACCCCGGGCCCTGCCCCTGGCCGGCGGGCTCCTCATCGGAGCCACCACGCTCGTGGTGCCACCCAGTCCTCTTTCGCCGCGCCCGTGGCGTCTTCCTTCCCCCGATCGAGTGATCCCACGCCGGTGTTCCAGGCGTGACCCCAGGCGGGGTGGGCCACCCCGGCGCCGGCGGACATGATCCGGTCCGGGGCTAGCCTCATGGGCGGAGGGATGCGAGAGCGGCCGAATCGGGCGGTCTCGAAAACCGTTGTGGGC
>DASQQH010000531.1:0-2545 GCA_035643555.1 Acidimicrobiales bacterium
CCCCGAGGCGGCGGCCGCCGCCGGGGTGGCCCAGCTCCGGGCCGAGCACGCCGGCGCCTCTGACGGGGACCTGGTGGCGGTCCGGACCCGTGGCGTCGCCGGCGAGGTCATGGCCCGGGCCGCCGCCGCCAGCGGGGATCCCCACCAGGTGAAGCTGGTGGAGGCCTGTCGCCGGGGTGGTGCCCTCCTGGCCGACCCCGCCTTCCCGGCGGCGGCCGAGGCCGTCACCGGTCTGGGTCTCGTGGGGGAGGGTGGCCCGGACGAGGGGTGACCGGGCCCCGGGCGCCCCGCAACGAGCAAGGGTGTCGTCCCCCGGGCGGTGGCGTCGCCGGAGGCCGCCACCGGGGGAGATGGCGACCGTGGCCCGGAATGGTGGCTCTTGGGCCGGGTTGCTATGGTCCCGTCGACGACAGCTCCCCTGGAAGTGGGTGGCCGGTGGGCGGTTCCGGTGTTCGGCGGCGGAGCCTGCGCTCGCGACGCATGTTCCGAGGTGTGGTGGTGTTCGGCCTCTCGGGGGCGCTGGCCGCCCTGGTCCTGGCCACGGTCCCCGCTGCTGCGAGCGCGCCCGGTGCCGGGTCCCCCCCGGGTGGCGCGGTGGCGCCGGGGGCGACCTGGCACCCCGAACCCGCCCGCTACGGCGTGGCGGAGGAGTCCAACGTCGCGGTCACCATGTCCGACGGCACGGTGCTCGAGGCCGATGTCTACCGGCCCACCAACCCCGCGACCGGCCAGCCGGCGCCGGGACCCTTTCCCGTGCTGCTCGCCCAGACCCCCTACAGCAAGGACGGGCCCCTCACCCTCGGCCAGGGTCCCTACGGCGGCGACGGCTACTACCCGTACCTGATCAAGCGGGGCTACATCGACGCCGTCGTGGACGTCAGGGGCACCGGGTCCTCCGGGGGAGCCTGGTCGGACTTCGGGGCCCGGGAGCGCCAGGACGGCGTCGAGCTCGTCCACTGGGCCGCCGGGCTGCCCGGTGCCACCGGGAAGGTGGGGCTCATCGGGGGGTCCTACCTGGGCATCAACCAGCTCTACACCGCCGCCCTGGTCGGGCCGACCTCGCCCCTCAAGGCCATCTTCCCCGTGGTCGCCGGCCACGACCTCTACCGTGACGTCGCCCTGTCCGGGGGCCTGTTCGACGACGAGTTCCTGCTGCCCTGGCTGCTGGCGGACCGGCTCCCCTACGACCTGGTGCCCGACGCGACCAACCCCCGCCAGGTCCTCACCGCCGAGCTCCAGCACGCCGGCGACGTGGTGTCGACCTACCTGCCATCGATCGAGCAGGGGATCCTCGGGGGCCCCCTGGCAACCGACGGCACCTACTGGACCACCCGGTCACCCCAGGCGTTCCTTCCCCGCATCGTCCACAACCACATCCCCGCCTTCCTGGTCGGGGGCTGGTTCGACCTGTTCCAGCGGGGTGAGCCGCTGAACTACGCGGAGCTGCAGAACGTCTGGGACGGGCGGCCGGCGACGGCTCCCATGGTGCCCGGGCAGCCGGTGACGGGCCGCTACCAGCTGGTGATGGGGCCCTGGTACCACGTGACGTCATTCCTGGGGCTGCGGATCCAGCAGCTGATGCTCGCGTGGTACGACACCTGGCTCAAGGGCGAGCACACCGGTATCGCCCACACCACCACCCCCCTGCACCTCTACGAGCTCACGGCCAACCGGTGGGTGAACGCCACCGACTGGCCCTCGGCCCGCCCCAGGGTGGCCAGGTACTACCTGGCGGGCGGGCGGACCGGGAGCGCGCCCCAGTCGGCCAACGACGGCGCCCTGTCCCGAACCAGGCCCGCGGCGGTGGCCGGCGCGGACCAGACCGCCTGGACCGGTGCCACCGCCCCCTGCGACCGCCAGACCGAGCAGTGGGACGCCGGACTCGTCGCCGAGGCCATCTATGAGGCCACGCTGCCGCCCACCACGGACCAGTGCGCCAACGACGACCGGAGCCTGCAGGTGGGGGCGCTCACCTACACCACGCCACCCCTGTCCCACGCCGAGACCCTGGCGGGCCCGATCGACGCCACCCTGTACGCCACCGCCACCACGACCAACACCGAGTTCGTGGCCACCGTCGAGGACGTCTCCCCCGACGGGGCCTCCTACCCGCTCGCCGCGGGCCAGCTGCTGGGCTCGGCGCGGGCCCTGGACACCGGGCGGAGCTGGTACCAGGACGGCCGCCTGGTCCTGCCCTTCCACCCCTTCACGGCGGCCACCGCCTCCCCGGTGCCCCCCGGGACGGTGCAGCGCTACGACCTCCAGGTGTTCCCCACCATGGCGCGCATCCCGGCCGGCCACCGGATCCGGGTGACCATCACGACGAGCGACACCCCCCACGAGACCCCGCCGGGCAACCAGGTGGCCAGCCTGGTCGGGGGCATCTACCAGGTGCAGCGCAACGCCGCCCACGCCTCGTTCGTGGACCTCCCCCTGGCCCGGCCCGGCGGCTTCGCCACGAGCCCGGTGAGCTGGGGCGGCTGCAACGGGAGCTGCTGAGGACCCTCCCCGAGGGCGGGGCGATCGCCCCGGAGGGGTGACCGGG
>DASQQH010000532.1:0-2703 GCA_035643555.1 Acidimicrobiales bacterium
GTGGCCCAGGCGCCCGTCCCGGGGGCGTCGTCGCCCCCGCCGCAGGTGGCCACCCCCGGGCGGGGTCCCCAGCCCGCCGAGCAGGGGACACCTGCTGGCGGGGCCGGCCCCGCCGAGTTCCCCATCGCGGACTACGACGAGCTCCTCGTGGCCCAGATCATCCCTCTCCTGGACGAGCTGGACCCCGACGAGCTGGAGATGGTGCAGGCCCGGGAGCAGACCGGGGCCCGGCGGACCACGATCCTGCGACGGATCGCCATCCTCCTGCCCGCCGGCCAGACCAGCTCCGGGTAACTGCCACCTCGGCGCCGGGGCCTCAGGCCCCCCGCTGCAGCCGGACCACCACCTGGTCGGCGTCGCCGTCCCGAGGACCGGCGACCACCTCCAGGGACACGGCGAGGGTCTGGTCCATGATCCAGGTCCGATGGGCGTCGATGGCCCGGGCCAGGTCGGACTGGCCGCCACCGCCCACCTCCAGGGTGAGGGCGATGCGGTCGGTCACGTGAAGGCCGGCCGCCCGCCGCGCCTGCTGGACCTCCCGGACCACGTCCCGGGCCCGACCCTCGGCCGCCAGGGCTGGGGAGACCGTGAGGTCGAGGGCCACCACCCCGTCGTTGCCCGGCAGGGCGCGGGCCTGGTCGTCGTCGCGGGACCGCAGGCGGATCTCGAAGTCCCCGGGCCGGAGGGCCCACTCGCCGCCCACGACCACCTCGCCGTCCCGCTCCTCCCACTGGCCGTTGCGGGCGCCGGCGAGCACCTTCTGGGTGTCGGGACCGAGCCGGGGACCGATCGCCCCGGGGTTGACCACCAGGACCCGGTCGGCATGGCGATCCACCTCGGGGGAGAGATGGACCGCCTTGACGTTGACCTCGTCGGCGATGAGGTCAACGTAGGGCGCCAGGCGCTCGGCCCAGGGGGCGGAGACGGTGAGGCTGGCAAGGGGCAGGCGCGCCCGCCTGCCGGCGGCCTTGCGGATGGAGTGGGCCGCCGAGCACACGTCCCGCGCCCGGTCCATGTCGGCCACCAGCCCGGGGTCGGCGGGGAGCTCGGTCGGGGTTGGCCAGTCGGTGAGGTGCACGCTGCGCTTCCCGGTGAGGCCCCGCCACACCGCCTCGGTGACCAGGGGCAGGAGGGGGGCGGCGACACGGCACAGCACCTCGAGGACCGTGGCCAGGGTGTCGTGGGCGTCCAGCTTGTCCCGGCTGGCGGCCGCACGCCCGTCGGCGTCCGACGGGGCCGTGGCGGTGTCCCCGCCGGCGGTGGCCGGGGCGGAGGATCCGCCGTCGTCGGTGCCGGGAGCCTCCTCCGCGCCGACCGGCCGCCAGAACCGGTCCCGGCTCCGCCGGACGTACCAGTTGGTCAGGGCGTCCAGGAACGCGGCGATCGCCGCGCAGGCCCCGGCCGGGTCGTAGGCGTCCAGGCGGTCGGTGACCGAGGTCACCAGGACCTGGGCCTTGGCCAGCAGGTAGCGGTCGAGGACGCCCCTGGCGTCGGTCCGGGTCCGGCCGCGGATCCCGTCCACCCGGCCGTAGAGGGAGAGGAAGTACCAGGTGTTCCACAGCGGGTGGATGGCCCGCCGCACGGCCTCGGTGAAGGCCGACCGCTCCACGGAGGTGTCGCCGCCCCGAAGGACGGTGGAGGACAGCAGGGCCCAGCGCATGGCGTCCGCGCCCCAGGTGGAGAAGACCTCGTCCGGGTCCGGGTAGTTGCCGAGGCGCTTGGACAGCTTGCGCCCGTCGTCGCCCAGCAGCACCCCGTGGGTGAGGCAGGTGCGGAACGGCGGGCAGTCGAAGAGCATGGTCGACAGGACATGGAGGGTGTAGAACCACCCTCGGGTCTGGCCGATGTACTCGACGATGAAATCGGCGGGGAAGTGTCCCTCGAAGCGCTCCCGGTTCTCGAAGGGGTAGTGGACCTGGGCGAAGGGCATGGACCCCGACTCGAACCAGCAGTCCAGGACGTCGGGGACCCGACGCATGGTGGCCCCGCCGGTCGGGTCGTCGGGGTTGGGTCGCACGAGCTGGTCGATGGTGGGACGGTGCAGGTCCGTGGGGCGAACGCCGAAGTCCTCCTCCAGCTCTCTCAAGCTCCCGTAGACGTCGAGTCTCGGGTAGCGGGGGTCGTCGCTGACCCACACGGGGATCGGCGCCCCCCAGAACCGGTTTCGGCTGATGGACCAGTCCCGGGCGCCCTCCAGCCACTTGCCGAACGCCCCGTCCCGGACGTGCTCGGGGATCCAGCGCACCTCCTGGTTGAGCGCCAGCATCCGCTCCCGCACCGCCGTGACCGCCAGGAACCAGGAGCTGACGGCCTTGTAGATGAGGGGGGTGTCGGTGCGCCAGCAGTGGGGGTAGCTGTGGGTGTAGGGGGTCTGGTCCACCAGGGCGCCCGCGGCGGCCAGGTCGTCGGTGATGGCGTCGTTGGCGGCGAACACCTGCAGGCCGGCGTAGGGGGGGACCTCGGTGGTGAACCGTCCCTGGTCGTCCACGGGGCAGACCACGCTGATCCCGTGCGCCTCGCACAGGCGCTGGTCGTCCTCCCCGAAGCCCGGCGCCAGGTGGACCACGCCGGTGCCCTCGTCGGTGTCGACGAAGTCGCCGCCCAGCACCTGGAAGGCCCCGGCGTCGGCCTGGTGGGCGAAGAACCCGAACAGGGGCCGGTAGCGCCGTCCCACCAGGGCGGTGCCCGGCACCGTGGCCAGGA
>DASQQH010000533.1:0-3157 GCA_035643555.1 Acidimicrobiales bacterium
GTGCAGCCCCCGGGGCTCCATGCCCAGACGACCGTCTCCGTCGTTGGCGACCCACGCTGCCGGGGAAGGTTGGAGGCCCAGGGAGGTCCATCCCGGCGAGGCCACCGCTGTCAGGCCCCCGGCCGTCCCCAGCGACGCTCTGCAGAAGGGGCGGCCCCCGACGGACAGCGGGCTCTCACCGACACGCTTCCCGCCCCTCCCGGTCGGCGCTCACTGACCTCGAGGCCCGCGGGGGTGAGCCCAGCGGGCCCGGACGCATCCGGTGCGCCGGCCATCCTCACGACCACGCCGGGCGCGGTGGGTCCGGGGCTACCTGGGAGCAAGGGCCCACAGATCGACCCGTCCGCTCGGGTCCGGGCGCACGGGCTCGTTCCGGCAACCCGTGTAGGCGGTCGTCGAGCGAACGCTGTTGTTGGGCCCGTCGGCCACGACGACGTCCCCGGCCCGGCAGATCCTGTTGTCGACCACGGTGATGTCGTGGACGGTCTCGTCGGGCCCGCCGTTGGTGTACTCGCCGATGGCGATCGCCTGGCCTCCGTCGGGGAAGGCCTTGCCGCCCACGTTGTTGTGGATGGTGTTGCCCGAGATCGTGACGTCGTGGACGGCGGCGCCGGGCGAGTCGTAGTAGCCGGTGCGGATGCCACACGGCCCGCCCCACAGCTCGTTGTCGGCGATGGTCAGGTCGTGGATGGGGAAGTTCCCCACCGCCAGCTGCATCCCGTTGCCGTTGTGCCCGCCGCGGACCACATTGCCCTGGTAGGTGATGCCGTGGGTGGGGCCACCGATCGTGTGGGCCACCAGGGCGTCGTCGCCGTCGGTGCCGATGCGGTTGTCCACGTAGTTGTCCAGGACCCAACCGGTGTGGGAATCGAGGACGTGGATCCCGTCCAGCTGGTCGTAGCGGCCGCTGGTGGCCACCGACACGTGGTTCCGGTAGAAGCAGAACCGCTCTGCTCCCACAGCCACGATCGAGTACGTGTACGGGTTCCGGGTGACCACCCCTGCCACCAGGACATCGGTCGAGTCCCTGACGTCGACCAGGTAGGCCGCCAGGCGCCCCTCCACGTTGCCGTCCACGGTGTCACCTGACTGGTCCAGCACCAGGTTGGCAATCGTGACGTGTGGTGCGCCGGCGGTGGTGACCAGGGGATGGCCCCCGCAGACCGGCGCTGCGTCCAGGAAGGCGGCGCCGGCCTTGATGACCGGCGCCGGAGAGGACAGGTTGGTGGCGACCAGGCCCACGTTCGGCTTCAACACCAACGGCGACTCGAGGACATGGGTCCCCGGTGCCAGCTCGACCAGCCCTCCGGACCGGGCGGCCCCATCGATGGCGTCCTGGAGGTCGTCGGCGGTGGTGACGGTAGCGGCCACCCTCGCCGGCGCGCCGGTGACCTGGCCGTTGGCGAGCGGCCCCATGTCGTTTCCTCCCGGGCCGGACGGCTCTTCCCCTGGATCGGGGACGATACCTGGGGGAAGCCCCTGGAGCGCTCGGGGCACGTCCGGATGGCGCCCGCGGGCACCGCGACCACCTCTCGGTGGGAGCCCAGGTTGTTCCTCCCCTCCACCCTTCCTGGGGCCGAGGGCCGCTATGTGCGGCCCGGCCCGCCAGGGCAGTTGCCGGTGCGGCCCGGTGGGTACGACAGACCCGTGTCGCAGCAAGGGCGATCCCGGGACCTCGACGTGGTGGCTGACCGCGTGGTCGTGGTGACGGGGGCCTCGTCGGGCATCGGCGAGGCAACGGCGCGCCTGGCCGCCCGGCACGGCGCCCGGCTGGTCCTGGCTGCCCGCCGCGTCGACCGGCTGGAGGCCCTTGCCGCCGAGCTCGACGAGGCGGTGGCGGTGACCACGGACCTGCGTGACCCTGCCCAGGTCCGGGGAATGGTCGATCGGGCGGTGGCCGCGTACGGGACCGTGGACGTGCTGGTCAACAACGCCGGCCAAGGGCTGCACGTGCCGGTGGAGCAGCTTCGCCTCGAGGACGTCGTCGCGGTCACCGAGCTCAACGTCTACGGCCCGCTGCTGGCCATGCAGGCGGCGATCCCACCGATGCGCGAGGCCGGCGGCGGCCACATCGTCAACGTCAGCAGCGGGACCACGTTGCTGACGCCAGCCGGCACGGGCGGCTACACCGCCACCAAGGCGGCGCTCAACGTGCTCTCCACCGCGGCCCGCTCCGAGCTCGCCGACGAGGGCATCGTCGTGTCGACCGTGTACCCGTTCGTGACGGCGACCGAGTTCCACGACCGGTTGCGGGCCGGCTCGGGTCCCCCGCGCCGACCGGGGCTCGAGCCCCAGCCCCCCGAGGAGGTCGCCGAGGCGATCCTCGACCTGGTCGCCACCGGTGCCGAGTCCGCGGTGCTGGTGCCCGAGCGCCTGCGACAGCGCGAGCCATGATCAACGTCGCCGGGGCAAACGGCGTCACCGGCAACCCGGACGTCCTGACCCGGCTGCTCGGCCGCAGGACCATGTCGTTCCGGGACGTCGCGGGCCGGCAGCTGTCCTCCTCCGAGCGGTCCGCCGCCTGACCGCCGAGCCAGCCGAGCCCTGGGTCAGCTGTCGATCCGCCCCGAGACGAGGTGTTCACCCCGTCCGGCGATCCGCGACCAGGAAGGGGTCGCCCGCGGCCCACCAACGCGACGGTCACCCCCCGCCGCGTCGGCGGCCCCGGTCAGCCACACCCTGACCCCACCGACCCCCCGTCGTCGGCCGCACTGTCGCGCCGACGATGCCTCTCGGTGGCGGTGATCCCGCCGTCCGCCTCCCGCCGGGGCTCGACCCCCGACGCAGGCGCCCGGCGTCGGCCCGGTCCCTCGGCGCCGTGTGGGCTCTTCCCGACCCCGCCTCCAGGCTCATGGGACGCCCCCCGTGCACGTCCTGGTGGGGGCGTCCACACCGAGGCTCTCACCCCTCGCTCGGCGGTATCCACCGCCCCGGGGTGTCAGATGGCACACTTCTCGAAATCATCCTTGACCTTCTTGGGAAGGGGCTTGCCGTTCTCGTGTGCCAACGACAGTGCAACGAATCGTGCCTGGGGGTATTGCGTCTCGACCTGGGCCAACGTGCAGCGACAGGACCTCACCGGGTGCATGGCTGCCTGCGGTGCATTCAGGCAGGCAGCCATGAACCGTTGCTGTACCTGGTGGTTGTACGTTACCGG
>DASQQH010000534.1:0-2279 GCA_035643555.1 Acidimicrobiales bacterium
CTGGTCGACACGGACATGGTGGGTGACAACCCCGTCATTGCCGATCGCCTGGCGGACCGCATCCCCGTGGGCCGGCTGGGCCGGGCGGCGGAGGTGGCCGACATGGTCGCCGCCGTCGTCGCCAACGGCTACGTCACCGGCCAGACCGTGTCGGTCGACGGGGGCCTCCACCCCCGCTGAGGCCCCGACGACCTGGGGTCGCCCCCCCACTCCCCCGGCGGGGCCACACTGGAGGCCATGGCCGAGGTGGATGGGGCGGGCCGGAGCCCCGAGGTCCGCCCCACGCCGGGAGGAGGGAGCGAGCCAGCAGGCGACGCCGTCCGCCGACGGGACGTGCTGGTGACCCTGCTGGCCCTCACCACCGGGGCCACCGACGCGGTGAGCTTCATCCGCCTGGGCGGGGTGTTCACCAGCGTGATGACCGGGAACATCGTCCTCCTCGGGGTCTCCGCGGGCCACCGGGCGGCCAGCCTGGCCGTTCACACCGGCGTGGCCTTCGCCGGCTATGTCCTCGGCGTCCTGGCCGGCACCCGGCTGGCGGGGCGGGACGGGGGCGGGGTGTGGCCGGCCCGGGTCACCCTGGCCCTTCTGGCCGAGGCGGGGATCCTCGCCGTGTTCGCCGCCGGGTGGGAGACGACCGGCGGCCACCCCGGCGAGGCTGCTCAGCTGGCCCTGGTGGGGGTGGCCGCCCTCGCCATGGGCGCCCAGAGCGGCACCGTTCGTCACCTGGGGGTGCCCGGGTTGTCCACCACCTACCTCACCGGCACCCTGACCGGGATCGTGGCCGGCCTGGGGGGCCACGGCCCACCCAGGGTGGCCTGGCGCAGCCTGGGGCTGGTCTTCACCCTCGCCGTCGGCGCCGCTGCCGGCGCCGTGCTCGCCACCGAGGCCCCCCTGGGTGTTCCTGGCCTCCAGCTGGGCGCCCTGGTCGCGGTGATCGCCGCGGCCACCGTCTGGTTCGCCGGCGGGGGCGCCCCTAGCCCCCCGGCGCCTCCAGGGCGGCGGCCAGCTCCTCCTGGGTGAGGCGCCGGAACGCCCGTCGCCCGTTGGCCCGGGCCAGCACCGCCACCTCCAGCTCGGCGGCGCCCAGGGTGCGGTCCGGCCCGGCCAGGGCCGACACCGCCGCCCGCAGCGCCTCGTGGAGGTCCCAGTCCCGGCGGAAGGAGGCCTTGAGCCGCTCGGCGATGGCGTCGGCGTCCCCGCCCAGGACCGCGAAGCGCTCCTCGTCGGCCACGCTGCCGTCGTAGAGGAGGTGGTAGAACTGGTCGCCGTCCTCCCCGGCGCCCAGCTCGGCCACGAGGATCTCCACCTCCAGGGGCTTGAGCTCGTGGGTGAAGACCTGGCCCAGGAACTGGGCGTAGAGGTTGGCCAGCGACCGGGCGTCCACATCCTCCCGGCTGTAGGCGTAGCCCTTGGTGTCGGCGTGGCGCACGCCCGCCATCCGCAGCTGGTCGAACTCGTTGAACCTGCCCACGCCGGCGAAGGCGATCCGGTCGTAGATCTCGCTGATCTTGTGCAGCGCCGGGGAGGAGTTCTCCGCCGCCAGGAGGATCCCCTCGGTGTAGACGGTGGCCACGAGGGACCGCCCGCGGGCGATGCCCTTGCGGGCGTAGTCCGCCTTGTCCTTCATGGCCTGCTCGGGGGGGACGTAGAAGGGCATGCTCATGACTGGTTGCCCTCCCCGGACTTGCGGGCGATCAGCACCCGGAACCGCTCGGCCACTTCGGGCTCCTCCACATAGGCAAACCCCTCCGTCCCGATGGTGGCCACCGTGGGGTAGATCCCCCGCACCACGTCGGGCCCCCCGGTGGCCGAGTCCTCGTCGGCGGCCTCGTAGAGCCCCTGGATGGCCAGCTCGATGGCCTCCCCGCGGGGCAGGCCCTCCCGCCAGCTCAGTTTGATGGCGGTCCTGGCGTCACGGCCGCCGGAGCCGGTGGCGTGGTGGTCCGCCTCCTCGTAGCGCCCGCCGGTCACGTCGTAGGTGAAGATCCGTCCCACCTGGCGGCGGGTGTCCCACCCGGCGAACAGGGGCAGCACCGCCAGGCCCTGCATGGCCATGGCCAGATTGCCCCGGACCATCTGGGACAGCTGGTTGGCCTTCCCCTCGAGCGACAGGGGGGTCCCCTCCAGCTTCTCGTAGTGCTCCAGTTGGGTCTGGAACAGCCTGACCATCTCGGCGGCGAAGCCGGCCACGCCAGCGATGCACACCCCCGACCAGTGGTCCGCGGGGAACACCTTCTCGATGGCCCGGTGGGCGATGGCGTGGCCCTCGGTGGCCC
>DASQQH010000535.1:0-2915 GCA_035643555.1 Acidimicrobiales bacterium
CGACACCGAGGAGGTACAAGGCGGCGATCAGGGCCACGAAGAAGGGGATGACCGCGGGCTGGAAGGCCCCTGAGGGGTCACCGGGGAACCCCAGCAGGTGGGTTGCGGCGACCACGTACCACGCCTCGGCGACGACGAAGGTGACCAGGGTGGCGCCCACGACCACCCGCCACCGGCGGCACAGCCAGGCATGGATCGCCTGGTAGTGCCAGGCCATGATCCCCCCCGCCACCACGTAGAGCTGGTAGTTCCACAGCTCCCGGATGGCACCGTGGCCCTGCATCCAGCCCGGGACGACCCCCGTCTGCTCGAGGAGGACCAGGGCCAGCTGCAGCGCCAGGCTGATGACGAACACCGCCCGGTGGTGGCCGTCGGTTCGGCGGATCAGCCACAAGAACGCCGGGTAGATGACGTAGAACTCCAGGAGGATGACCAGGTAGTAGAGCTGGTAGTACCCGGTGACGAGCAGGACCCCCAGATGCTCGAGGCTCCGGGGAACCGAGGCCACCAGGCCCCCGGTGGGCCTGAAGGCCTCGGGGATCCCCGGTATGGGGAGGCTCTCCATACCGAAGTAGATGAGCGTCCAGGTGACGTAGGGGAGGGCGACGGCGAGGAGCCGGCGACGCCAGAACACCCCCAGGGCGCCCCGCCGCAGCTCGGGGTACGCGTAGACCAGCATGGCCGCCGAGATGAACATGAAGGCGAAACGGGTCACGTGGGTGACCAGCAGGCTGGCGCCGACGCCGATGCCCCCCGCGGGGGCGAAGAACAGCAACGAGTGGGTGGTGACCACCCCGCCCTGCTTGACCGGGCGCATGGCGTCGACGTGGTCCAGGCGGGGACGCTTCCGGCGGGGTCGGGTCGGGGGTGCGCCGAGCGCCGAGGTCTCCCGGCGGGACGTTGTGGCCTCCGGGGGGTCCTCGGCGGTGTCGACAGCGGTCATGACCCGGGAGCGGCCACCTCGGCCACCACCCGCCGCCTGGCCACCTTGCCCGTGGCCCCGACGGGGAGGCGTGCCACCAGGCGGACCTCGCCTGGGACCTTGAAGGCGCTGAGCTCCGCCGAGCACCGCGCCCGGAGCTCGGCGACGAGGTCGGCCTCCCTCCGGGTCCCCGCCGCGGGGACCACGTAGGCCGCGGGCCGGGCGCCGAGCACGGGGTCCGGCAGGCCCACCACCGCTGCCTGGGCCACGTCGGGATGGGCCAGGAGGACCTCCTCCACCTCCCGGGGATGGACGTTCTCGCCGCCCCGGTTGATGACATCGTCGGCCCGGCCCACCAGGTAGAGGTAGCCGTCGGCGTCCAGGTAGCCGAGGTCACCGGTATCCAGCCATCCCTCCTCGCTGACCGCCCCCGGCGGCCCGCCCACGGCGTAGGCGCCGATCACGCCCGGCCCCCTGATCTCCACCCGTCCCACCTCCCCCCCGGGACGGGGACGGTGGTGGCGGTCGACCACCCGGACCTCGGTCCCCACCGGGGGCCCGACCGACCCCCGCTTGCGGGGCCCCCCCAGCGGGTTGGCGGTGACCATGCTGGCCGCCTCGGTCATCCCGTAGCTCTCGAGAACGGGGAGCCCCACGTCCCGCTCGAAGCGGGTCAGGGTCACCACCGGCAGCGGCGCCGAGGCGGACCGCACGAAGCGCACCCGGTTCGGGGGCCGGTCCGCCTCGGCGGTGGCGCCCAGCACGGCGATGATCGCCGGGGCGGCGTTGATCCAGGTGATCCCCCGGTCGGCGACCAGCTCCCAGAACCCCCGCCGGTGGAAGCGGTCGTCCAGGACCAGGGAGGCACCCCCGGCCAGGGTCGCCAGCAGCCCCACCACCTGGGCGTTGATGTGGAACAGGGGCAGGGGACACAGGCCGCGGTCGGCTGGGGTGAAGCCGTGGTGCCGGGCGACGCCGGCGGCGACGTGGGACAGCCGGGCGTCGTCCAGGTGGATGCCCTTGGGCGCGCCGGTCGTGCCGCTGGTGGCCAGGAACACCCCCCCGCCGGTGCCGCCGGACCAGGCCGCCTGGTCGGCGCCGGGCGACGCCGGGCCGTGGACCTCGATGTCGTCCCCGGTCATGGTCGCCACCGGGCGGGCGATCGCGCCCAGTCGGGCCTGCTCACCGGCCGGTGCCCCCGGGTCGAGGGGCACCACCACCCGCCCGGCGCCGAGGAGGGCCACGAAGCCCGTGGCGTAGGCCAGCGGGTCCGGCGCCCTCAGGGCCACCGGGGCACCGGGGGCCACGCCCAGGTGGTCCAGGCGGGCGACCAGCCGCCGCCGCGCCGCCTCCAACTCGCCGTAGCGGAGCTGTCCGGAGCCCCGGGCCTCCTCCAGGTACACCGCCGCCGGACGCTCGAGCGCGGCACGCTGGATCCAGGCAGACACCATGCTTGCTCTCCTCCTTCGACCCGCCGCCGACCCCCCGGGCCGATGACTCCCTGGCTAGGGCCTACATCAACCTGTCATTCGCCAGCAACCTATGTGTCAGGTGTTAGGAAGAGATGTGAGGGTGCTGAAGAGAGGCTGTGGGATGCGCCGACCCCACGCCCCGGCGCCGGAGGGCTCAGCCGACCGCCCGCAGCTCGGCCTTGAGCTCGCCGATCTCGTCCCGCAGCCGGGCCGCGTACTCGAAGCGCAGCTCGGCGGCCGCCTCCTGCATCTCCTGCTCCAGGGTCTGGATGAGGCGGGTCAGCTCGTCCTGGGGCAGCTCGGCCAGATCGGACCGGGACCGGGACCGGGACCGGCGCCGACGATCAGGGGTCGGGGCCGACCCGTCCCCCTCGGGCTGCAGGTGGGCGAGGATGTCGGCGATCTTCTTGCGCAGCGGCTGCGGGTCGAGCCCGCGTTCGGCGTTGTAGGCCAGCTGCTTCTCGCGCCGCCGGTTGGTCTCGTCGATGGCCTTCTGCATCGACGGCGTGATGGTGTCGGCG
>DASQQH010000536.1:0-2131 GCA_035643555.1 Acidimicrobiales bacterium
GAGGCTCCTCGGGCGGGGGCGCTACCGGTCACCAGATGGCCGGCGCGGCCCTGCTCGAGGAGGTGACGGTCGCCAGGCTCGTCTGCCGCCAGGCGATGCTGGGGCACGTCGGGCCCCGGGCGGCATGCCCCGCAGGGTCGCGGGTCCTGCGCGGCCGGCGGTCACTTCCGGTGCGGATCTAACGTGAACGTCAAGTAGACTCCTCCCGGAGGCACGCTCGACCAGGAGGAGGACAGCGAGTGGCGGCGGCCAGCGCAGACCTGCAACGCAACGGCGCCGGGGAGCTGAACCCGCGCTACAAGTGGTTGGCCCTGTCCAACACGACCCTGGGCATCCTCATGGCGATGATCAACTCCTCGATCATCCTCATCGCCATGCCCAACATCTTCAACGGGATCCACCTCAATCCCCTGACCCCGGGCAACACCCTGTACTTCCTGTGGCTGCTCATGGGCTATCTGGTGGTGACCTCCGTGCTCGTGGTGAGCTTCGGGCGGGTGGGCGACATGTTCGGCCGGGTGCGGATGTACAACCTCGGCTTCGCCGTCTTCACCGTCTTTTCCATCCTCCTGTCCCTGACCTGGATGCACGGGCGGGAGGCCGCCCTGTACCTGATCATCATGCGGGTCCTCCAGGGCGTGGGCGGGGCCTTCATCATCGCCAACTCCAGCGCCATCATCACCGACGCCTTCCCCGGCAGCCAGCGGGGCCTGGCCCTCGGGATCAACGCGGTGGCGGCCATCGCCGGGTCGTTCATCGGCCTGCTCCTGGGCGGGGTCCTGGGCCCCCTGGACTGGCGCCTGGTGTTCCTGGTCTCGGTGCCCATCGGGCTGTTCGGGACCGTGTGGGCCTACCTGAAGCTGCGTGACACCGGCGTCCGCCAGCCGGCGCGCATCGACTGGTGGGGCAACCTGCTCTTCGCCGTGGGCCTGGTGGCGATCCTGGTGGGCATCACCTACGGCATCCTCCCCTACGGCGGCCACGTGATGGGCTGGACCAACCCCCGGGTCATCGGCGCCCTGGCGGGGGGTGTGGTGGTCCTCGCCCTGTTCGCCTGGGTGGAGACCAGGGTGGCCCAGCCCATGTTCCGCCTCCCGCTGTTCCGGATCCGGGCGTTCACCGCCGGCAACCTGGCCCAGCTCCTCTCCGCCCTGGGCCGGGGCGGGCTGATGTTCATCCTGATCATCTGGCTCCAGGGCATCTGGCTGCCCCGCCACGGCTACGCCTACGTGGTCACCCCCCTGTGGGCGGCGATCTACATGCTGCCCCTGACGGCGGGGTTCCTCGCCGCCGGGCCGGCCTCGGGGATCCTGTCCGACCGGTTCGGGGCCCGTCCCTTCGCCACAGGGGGGATGGTCGGGGCCGCCGCCGGCTTCGGGCTCCTCGAGCTGTTGCCCATGAACTTCGCCTACGTGTGGTTCGGGGTGATCCTGCTGTGGATCGGGCTGTGCATGGGGCTGTTCTCGGCCCCCAACCGCACCGGGGTGATGAACTCCCTGCCCCCCAACCAGCGCGGCGCCGGGGCCGGGATGATGGCCACGTTCCAGAACGCCTCCATGGTGCTCTCCATCGGCATCTTCTTCACCCTGATCATCGTGGGCCTGTCCGCCACCCTGCCCGGGACCATGTACCAGGGGCTGGTGGCCCACGGGGTGCCCTCCGCCGCCGCCCACCGGGTGGCGAGCCTGCCGCCGGTGGCGAGCCTCTTCGCCGCCTTCCTGGGCTACAACCCCATCCAGAATCTCCTCGGCCAGACCGGCGTGCTGGGCCACCTGCCCCACGCCCAGGCCGCCTACCTGACCGGGCGGAGCTTCTTCCCCAGGCTGATCTCCCCGCCCTTCGCCAAGGGCCTCCACGAGGCCTTCGACTTCGCCATCGCCGCCTGTCTGGTGGCCGCCGGGGCCTCCTGGCTGCGGGGCGGCAAGTACGTCTACCAGGAGCCAGACCTCCCGGGCGCGGCCCAGGAGGCCGTGTCCGGGGAGGAGGAGGCGCCGGCCGGGGTGGCAGCCACCGGGGGACCGGTGGCCCCCGGACCGGAGGGGCCCGACCGGGAGCCGGTTCCCGCCGGGGCCACGGCGGGCGGCCCGGCCGAACCCCCCCACGCCGCCACGGGCAACGGCTCCCGATCGTC
>DASQQH010000537.1:0-3181 GCA_035643555.1 Acidimicrobiales bacterium
GGGGGGGTCATCCTGCTGTTGCACGTGGTCGGGTTCGGCCTGCTCGCCTACGCCATCCCGCACCACTACCAGCTGGGTCAGGGCAGGCTGTTCGGCCTGGGGACCGGTGTGCTGGCCTACACCCTGGGGGTCCGCCACGCCTTCGACGCCGACCACATCGCCGCGATCGACAACACCACCCGCAAGCTCATGGCCGAGGACCAGCGGCCCATCGGGAGTGGCTTCTTCTTCTCCCTCGGCCACTCGACGGTGGTGTTCCTGCTGGCCCTGGCCCTGGCCCTCGGCCTGCGGGCCCTCAGTGGCCAGATCAGCGCCCCGAACTCGGTGCTCCACCACTACACGGGCCTCATCGGGGCGTCGGTGTCGGGGGGGTTCCTCTACCTCATCGCCGGGCTCAACCTGGTCATCCTGGTGGGGGTGGCCAAGCTCTTCCTGGCCATGCGTCGGGGCCGCTACTCGGACCGGGAGCTGGACGCCCACCTCGACGCCCGGGGGTTCATGGCCAGGTTCTTCGGGCCGATGACCCGCAGCGTCGACGCCACCTGGAAGCTCTACCCGGTCGGCTTCCTGTTCGGGCTGGGCTTCGACACCGCCTCGGAGATCGCCCTGCTGGTGCTGGCCGGGACGTCGGTCGGGACGGGGCTGCCGGTGTGGGCCATCCTCTCGCTGCCGGTGCTCTTCGCCGCCGGGATGGCCCTGTTCGACACCGCCGACGGGTCCTTCATGAACCTCGCCTACGACTGGGCCTTCGCCCGACCGGTGCGGAAGGTGTACTACAACCTGGTCATCACCGGGCTCTCCGTCGGGGTGGCCCTCATCATCGGCACCATCGAGTTCCTCTCGGTGCTCCAGGCCGAGCTGGGCCTGTCGGGGGGCGTGTGGAACCTGGTGCGGGGCTTCAACATCAACGTGGCGGGCTACGTGGTGGTGGGGCTGTTCGTGGTCACCTGGGCGGTTGCCGTGGGCTACTGGCACCTGGGCCGGGTGGAGGCCCGCCTCGGGTCGTCGGCGTCCCGGGCCGACGCCGAGGAGGGCGACCGACCGTAGGGGGCCGGTGGGCGCCGGCGTCGCGCCCGGGCCGGTGGCGTCAGCCGCGCTGGAGCTCGAGGAGGAAGGGGTTGGTGGCGCGCTCGGCACCCACCGTGGTGGTCGGCCCGTGGCCGGGGAGGACCCGGATGGCGTCGTCGAGGGGCAGCACCTTGGCCGCCATGGAGGCCATGAGCTCCTCGTGGGAGCCGCCCGGCAGGTCCGTGCGGCCGATGGACCCGGCGAAGAGATGGTCGCCGCTGAAGAGGATCGGCGCCTCTCCCGCCACCTCGAGCAGCAGGCAGGTGGAGCCCCGGGTGTGCCCCGGGGTGTGCAGCGCCGTGAAGGTCATGCCGGCCCCGGTGACCGACTGGCCGTCATCCAGCCCCCACACCAGCTCCGGCTCCCGGAGATCGAGCTCCTCGGCCGCCAGCAGCTCGCCGAAGGCGCCGCTCGTGCCAACCGGGTCCGCCAGCATGTGGCGGTCCGCGTCGTGGATGTGGACGGGGACCGCGCCGGCGCGCTCGGCCTCCTGGGCCCGGACCACCGTGGCCACCCCGCCCACGTGGTCGACATGGCCGTGGGTGGCCACCAGCGCCGCCAGCGACAGGCCGTGGTGGGCCAACCGCTCCAGGATCGGGCCGGGTTGGGGCGGGGCGTCGATCACCACGCACTCCCCGCCGGGGCGCGGGGCCACGATCCAGGCGTTGGTCCCCGCCAGCCACAGGGACAGTCCCTCGACCACCACGGCGCACACCGTAGCGGCACGCCGCCCCCCTCGACGCCCGGCCGGCCCCTGCGATCGGTGGCGCCGCCGCCTACACTGTTGATGCACCAGATGCCAGGCCCCCCGGGGTGTCCGGCACGCCCGGCCCCGGAGGCCGAGCGCCCCATCAGCCAAGGAGCGTGCCCGTTGGCCGTGCGCGTCATCATCGCCGAGGATGAGGCCATCGTCCGCCTCGACCTGAAGGAGATCCTGGAGGAGCAGGGCTACCAGGTCGTGGGGGAGACGGGGCGGGGGGACGAGGTCCTCGACCTGGTCCGCCAGCAGCGGCCCGATCTCGCCATCCTCGACATCAAGATGCCAGGCGCCGACGGGCTCGCCGCGGCCCGGGAGATCACCGAGGAGCGGCTGGCCGCGGTGCTGGTGCTGACGGCCTTCAGCCAGCGCAACCTGATCGAGGAGGCCCGCGACGCCGGCGCCCTGGCGTACCTGGTGAAGCCCTTCCACGCCAGCGACCTGGTCCCCGCCATCGAGGTGGCCCTGGGGCGCCACGCGGAGATGGAGGCCCTGGCCGAGGCCAAGGAGGCCCTCCTCGGGGAGAACCAGCGGATGGCCGACGCCCTGGAGACCCGGCGAATGGTGGACCGGGCCAAGGGTCGGCTCATGGACGAGCACGGCATGAAGGAGGCCGACGCCTTCCAGTTCATCCAGCGCACGGCCATGCGGGAGCGGACCCTGATGCGGGAGATCGCCCGGCAGGTGGTGGAGGGCGAGCTGGCGCCCTGAGCCGCCGGGCCGGCCCCGGCGGGAGGTCGCCGAGCCCGTAGCATGGGGCAGGTGGGGACGGTCCTCCTGGTCGACGGCAACAACCTCGCCTATCGGGCGTTCTTCGCCCTGCCCACGGACATGGCCACGGCGTCGGGCCAGGTGACCAATGCCGTGTTCGGCTTCACCTCCATGCTGGTGAACCTCCTCAAGGACCACGCCCACGACGTGATCGCCGTGGCCTTCGACCGCCCTGAGCCCACCTTCCGCCACGAGCTGGTCCCGGCGTACAAGGCGGGGCGGGCGGAGACCCCCGACATCCTCCGCCAGCAGATGGGCCTGGTCCGCCAGGTGGTCGAGGTCCTCCGCATCCCGATCGTGGAGGTGGTGGGCTACGAGGCCGACGACGTGATCGCGACCCTCGCCAGCCAGGCCCGGGACCGCGGTGACGACGTCCTCATCGTGACGGGCGACCGGGACTGCTGGCAGCTGGTGGAGGACCCCCGGATCAAGGTGCTCTACAACCGCCGGGGGGTGAGCGACTACGTCCTCTACGACGAGGCGGGCATCGAGGAGCGGACGGGGGTTGCCCCGGCCCAGTACCCCGACTACGCCGCCCTGCGGGGTGACCCCTCCGACAACCTGCCCGGGGTCCCCGGCGTGGGG
>DASQQH010000538.1:0-2818 GCA_035643555.1 Acidimicrobiales bacterium
CCGTCGCCCGCCTGGTCTCGCTGTACGCCGGCCGCGGGACCCGGTCCGCCCGCCACCGGGACTAAGGGTCGGGGGGCCGAGCCCGGCCCGCCAGCGTGTCCGGCCGGGGCGGACACCCGGGACCCTCCGCCTCGGCGGTCCCGGCGCCCGGTAGGGTTGAAGCCTGTGCCTCCCGTCGACGTCGGTCCCCGTCGATCTCCCGACCTGTTGGCCGGTCTCAACGACGAGCAGCGTCGGGCGGTGCTGCACGGCCAGGGGCCCCTGCTGGTCGTCGCCGGCGCGGGCTCGGGCAAGACCCGCGTCCTCACGCACCGGATCGCCCACCTGGTCCTCGAGGAGGGTGTGTCCCCCTTCGCCATCCTGGCCATCACCTTCACCAACAAGGCGGCCGACGAGATGCGGGCCAGGCTGGCGGGGCTGATCGGCTCGGTCGCCGAGCGCATGTGGGTCTCGACCTTTCACTCGGCCTGCGTCCGCATTCTTCGCCGCCACGCCGACGTGCTCGGGTACCGGTCCTCGTTCACCATCTACGACCAGGCGGACGCCGTGCGTCTCACCGGTTACGTGATCAGGGATCTCAACCTCGATGCCAAGCGGTTCGCCGCCAGGAGCGTTCACGGGGTGATCAGCGCGGCCAAGAACGACCTGGTGGATTTCGAGTTGTTCCGGGAGCGGGCGCAGACCATCTACGACCGGCGGATCGCCGAGGTCTACCGGGAGTACCAGAGCCGTCTCCTGGCGGCGAATGCCATGGACTTCGACGACCTGTTGGACAACACGGCCCGGCTCTTCCAGATCAGCCCTGAGGTCCTGCGACACTACCAGGACCGCTTCCAGCACATCCTGGTCGACGAGTACCAGGACACCAATCGGGTGCAGAACGAACTGGTGTTGATGCTGGGCAAGGTCCACAGCAACGTGTGTGTGGTAGGCGACTCCGACCAGGGGATCTACGGGTTCCGTGGCGCGGATATCCGCAACATCCTCGAGTTCGAGAACGCCTTCCCCGACGCCACCGTCGTCCTGCTGGAGCAGAACTACCGATCGACCCAGACCATCCTCGACACCGCCAACGCCGTCATCGCCAACAACACCGGGCGCAAGCCCAAGGCGTTGTGGTCGGACCAGGACCAGGGCCCGGCCATCGAGAGCTACGAGGCGGACGACGAGCGGGACGAGGCGGCATGGGTGGCAGAGCGTGCGGGGCGGCTGCATGCCGAGGGCCAGTGCCGGTGGGGGGAGATCGCCGTCTTCTACCGGACCAACGCGCAGAGCCGGGCGCTCGAGGAGGAGCTGGTCCGCCGGGCCGTGCCGTTCAAGGTGGTCGGTGGCACCCGCTTCTTCGATCGGCGGGAGATCAAGGACCTGCTCGCCTACCTGCGGGTGCTGGCCAATCCCTCGGACGAGGTCAGCCTCAAGCGCATCGTCAACGTCCCCCGCCGCGGCGTTGGGGACACGTCGGTGAGCCGGTTGGATGCGTGGGGGACCCGCCATGGGGTCGGTTTCGGCGAGGCCTTGGCTCATGCGGAGGACGCCGGGCTGTCGGGGAAGGCCCTGGCCGGGGCCAAGAGCCTGGTGGGGCTCCTCGAGGAGCTACGGGCGATGGCCGGGCTGGACGAGACCGGGGCCCCGGTGACACCCCGGACGGGCTCCCAGGACCCGTCGGAGGTGGACCACCAGCCCGGGGAGGCCGAGGCGCGGGCCACCCCGGCCGACCTGCTGGAGGCCGTTCTGCACCGGACCGGGTATCGGGCCGAGCTGGAGGCGGAGCACACGGTGGAGGCGGCGGGTCGGTTGGAGAACGTGGGCGAGCTCGTCGGGACGGCGAGGGAGCACCAGGACCTGGCCGAGTTCCTCGAGTCGGTGGCCCTCGTGGCGGACAGCGACGAGGTGGACGGCGACGACTCCACGGTGGTGCTGATGACCTTGCACACCGCCAAGGGGCTGGAGTACCCGGCGGTGTTCGTGGTGGGCCTGGAGGACGGCGTCTTCCCCCATGTCCGCTCGCTCAGCGAGCCGGCCCAGCTGGAGGAGGAGCGTCGCCTCTGCTACGTGGGGCTCACCCGGGCGAGGCGACACCTGTTCCTCACCCACGCGTGGTGTCGGAGCCTCTGGGGTTCCACCCAGTACAACCCACCCAGCAGGTTCCTCGGCGAGATGCCCGCCCAGCTTCTGGCGGGGACCGAGGAGTCGGAAGGCGACGGACGGCGCCCCTCTGCGGGTCGAGCTCGGGGCCGTCGAGGTGACCGGGACGGCGGTCGGTGGGGGCGGGAACGCCTCGTCGACTCAGCGATCCGTAGTGGGCGGTCCACCCCCACTCGGACGTCGGGCGCAGAACACCTGGGGCTCAAGGTCGGAGATGACGTCGTCCACGCCAAGTGGGGGGAAGGGGTCGTGACCGACCTCCGAGGGGAGGGTGACAAGACCGAGGTCACCGTGCGCTTCCCGGGTACGGGGGACAAGCAACTCCTCCTGGCCTGGGCTCCCCTCAAGAAGGCGTAGGGCGCTCGAAGCCCCCACCTTTGGGGGATACCAGCCGTTCCCGCCACTGGCTAACCTCACCTCAGCCTTCGGTGTCCCGGGCGGAGGGACACCCCCGTTGCTGGTGACGCCGGTTCCAGGTGATGGTGGTCGGTGGCTCCGGAGGGAAGGGACGGTGGCTGGGATCACGTCACGGAAACGACCTGGTCGGTACCGGATCCTGGTGGCGGTCCTCATCGTCGGTTCGATCGCCGCAGGAGCGCTCGGCGGGTGCGATCCGGAACCTCAGGCGGCGCTCCCACCCTCGACGATCCCAACGTCGCCACAGGCGATGACC
>DASQQH010000539.1:0-10173 GCA_035643555.1 Acidimicrobiales bacterium
CCTCGATCGACCGGTGGTACACCTCGGGGTCCACGACCGTCATCCTGCCACGGCGCTGTCGCGCACCGCGAACCGGGTGATCGCTCCGGTAGGCCCCCCGGGACCATCGATCCGCCGCCGGGCCCCACGTCTCCTGGTGCCCCGGACCGGCCGGCCACGGGTGCACCGCCGGCTCCCGGCGGTGGCGGTGTCACATGGCCTCCTTGACACCGCGTCTGATGAGCCACCAGTTCATCGGGTAGGCGGTGAGGAACCCGATGACCATCCCCACCTGCATCAGGAACCAGAAGGCGGCGTGATCGGCGGTGAGGTGGGGCGAGGTGAAAACGACGAGCTGCATGATGGCCATCCAGCCGAAGAGCCCCACCTCGAAGGCGGTGAGGGACAGGAAGTCGGCCTTGGCGGCCGCGCGGAGGCCCTTGCCCACCGACAGCCCCCGCATGGGTGCGATGGAGAAGTACTGGAAGAGGATCCCGAGCGCCAGGGCGAGGATGTAGTCCCAGACGTACTCCATGGGGAGGGCAAGGCCGGCGAGCTGCAGCCCCGTGGCGAAGACCACCCATTCGGCCACCAGGTCGGCCAGGCTGCACCCGGCCCCGCAGTGGCTCACCCCCACCGCCACCTGGGCCCAGAAGGGTTTCTCGGGCATCTCGCCGCCTTGGGCGGCCATGGCCTTGTGCGTCATGGGCCGGCCCCACCGGCGGTACGCGGGCAGGGCCAGCGGACCGAAGTAGAGGGCGGTCACGGGCCAGACCACCTCCATGATCCACATGTGCTGGCGGTAGCCGCCCACCAGGATGTCGGCGACGATCAGGGCCCCGGACCCGAAGGCGAGGGCGATCCAGGTCCAGGACAGGACGGTGAGCCAGGGCGCGGGCATTCAGCCCCCCTCGTCATCGGGCGCCGGGCTGCGGGTCAGGGCGACGAGCTGGCGCAGGCAGTGCTCCCGGAAGGGCTCGGGGAAGTCGTCCGCCAGGCGGTTGAAGGCCACCCGGCCCTCCTTGCGGGTCGTCACCAGCCCGGCGGTGCGCAAGAGGCGCAGGGCGTAGCCGACCTGGTCCTCGTTGGCCCCCACGGCCAGGGCCAGGTCGCCCACGCACAGCTCCTCGGCCACGTCCAGGGCGTAGAGCACCCGGAGGCGCACGCCGTCGGCGAGGAGGCTCAGCATGCCACTGAGGCGGGCCACGTCGTCGGGAGCGGGGAGACGCCGTTTGGCCCGAGCCACCCGCTCCCGGTCCAGGGGATGGCCGTGGGAGGCCTCAGGGGCGCTCATCGGGTGGTCGCCTCCCCGTCGCTGCGGCTGGGGCCGCGTTGGGCCACGAAGGCGTCACGGCAGCCGGGCGAGCAGAAGTGCCAGCTACGGCCGTCCTGGTCGAAGCGGAGGGCCTGGGCGGGATCCAGGGACATGTGGCACACCGGATCCCGGGGCGAGCCGCCTTCGGGGCCCGAGCGGTCGGTGGGCCCCTCCTGGTCGCAGGCCGCCCCGGTGGGCCCGGCGAAACGGTCGGGCTGGCGATCGAAGCGCGCCGCGCAGGCGTCGGAGCAGAAGAACCACCTGGACCCGGCGTGGGTCCGGCTCGCGGGGGCGCTCAGCTGCTCCACCTGCATGCCACAGACCGGATCCCTGGCGTAGCCCCGGCCGCCACCCAGGCGCTCGCGGTTGCGGTAGAGCGCGTAGAGGCCGGCGAACACCGCGAGGGCCACCAGGTCCAGGACGGTCGTGTAGTTCCACCGCCAGGTGGTGGCCACCACCACACCCGGGTGGGCCGTGGGGACGATGCCGGCGGCCACGAACAGGTACTCGGTCGCCAGCCCGGCCAGGCTCATCACCGCCCAGAAGACCCCGAGCAACCGGAGGGTGATCCCGGTGCCGTAGTACTTGCGGTAGATGAGCAGCAGGGGGATGGTGATGAGGTCGGCGAAGACGAACGCCACCACCCCCCCGAAGCTGATCCCCCCCGACCACAAAGCGGCGGCCAGGGGGACGTTGCCCACCGAGCAGACGAAGCTGATGAGGGCCAGGAACGGCCCGAGGACCACGTTCTCCAGGGAGGACCACACCCCGTGGCCGGTGATGAACAGCCCCTGCCACACCGACGTGGGCACCACCACCGCCAGGAGGCCGGCCACCAGGAACCCGATGACCAGCTCGGTCCGCAGCATCGTCAGATCGCTCACCATGTAGCCCGCGGCATCGGCCCAGCCGGCCAGGCTCCCGGGCCGGGACACGGGGACGTCGGCGGCGCCCTGGTGGCCCTGTCCACCGCTGGCGAGGGCCTCCCGGGCCCGGTCCTGGCGGGGACCGGGGACCACCCGGGGGACGACCACGGCGAGGAGGACCACCATGATGGTCCCGCCGACGAACTCAGCCGCCGCGAACTGCCAGCCGATCAGCAGCCACAGGACCAGGCCCAGCTCCACCACCAGATTGGTGGAGGCCACCATGAAGATCATGGCCGAGGTGAAGTCCGCCCCCCGGGCGAAGAGCGACTTGGCCATGGCGCTGGCGGCGTAGGAGCAGGAGGAGGAGACACAGCCGAGGAGCGACGCCCGGGCCACCGCCGGGGGTGCATGGTCGCCCAGTGCCCGGCGGAGCTGGGCCCGGGAGACGAAGGCCTGGACGACCCCCGAGAGGGCGAATCCGAGCACCAGGGCCCACAGGGTGTCCCAGACCATGGCCCCGCTCTCGGCCAGGGCTCGGCCGATGGTGTGCAGCACGCTCATTTGGTCCCCGTCCTGTCGGGCCTCCTCACCCTCGATGTCGACAGCCCTCGGGGGCTGCCCGAATATCCGTACGGTCGGCCGGATGTCATGATGAGTGTACCCACGCGCCAGCACGGTCATGGCCCCGGTCAGCTCAGCTCGGACCGTCAGCGCAGCAGGCCCACGTCGGCCACCTCTTCCAGATGCCGGCGCATCGCAGCTGCCGCGGCCCGAGGGTCGCCCGCCCTGATGGCCGCCGCGATCCGGCGGTGCGCTGCCAGGGACCTCGGGGGACGCCCCGGCTCCCGGAGGGACTCGGTGCGGGTCTCGGCGATCTGGTCGGCCAACGCCGCCATGAGGTGGGCCAGGACGCCGTTGTGGGCCGCGGCCGTGACCGCCCCGTGGAAGGCGGCGTCGCCCTCCACCCCCAGCTCATCGGCCTCCACCTCGGAGGCCATGAAGACCACAGCGGCGTCTATCCGGGCCAGGTCCGCCTCCTCCCGACGGGTGGCCGCCAGGGCCGCCAGCCGGCACTCCAGGGTCTCCCGGGCCTCCAGCACCTCGGGGAGGCGGTGCCGGCGGGCCAGCAGCCGACCGACGACCGCGGGATCCGGTTGGCGCGCCCTGACGTAGGCGCCCCGCCGTGGCGGACCTCGAGGATGCCCTGGACCTCGAGGGTGACCGTCGCCTGGCGGAGGGTGGCCCGGGACACCCCCAGTCGCTGGGCGAGCTCCCGCTCGGCCACCAGCCGGCCCCCCACGGGGATGCCGGCTTCCTCGATGGGGCGACGCAGCTCCCCCGCCACGGCCTCGTACAGCCTGGGCCGGCGGACCGGACAGAAGCGCTCCCCTTCCCCGCCGCCGTCGCTGGCCCTCGACACGCTCATGGCTCCCCATCGGCCCCGCGGGACGCCCCGGCAACTGCCGTGGCGGAGGCTTTGCGTCGCACCGGCGTCGCCCGCAAGGATGTGGTCAAGTGACTCAGCCGATCGGCAGGAGGCGGACCACGTTGGCACCAGGGCCATCTCCGGGCCAAGAGCGGCGGATGGAGGGCGGGTCGCCGGGCAAGGCGACCGCCCTTCCCGACGGTGGGGTCGACGGACCCCTCCGGGGGGTCACGGTCCTGGACCTGACCCGCGCCCTGGCCGGGCCCTACGCCACGCTGCTCCTCGGGGACCTGGGGGCCAGGGTGATCAAGATCGAGCGACCCGGCACCGGCGACGACACCCGGTCCTGGGGCCCCCCCTTCGTCGACGGCGACGGTGAGACCGAAAGCACCTACTTCCTCAGCGTCAACCGCAACAAGGAGTCCGTGACCCTGGACCTGGGACGGCCCGACCAGCGGGACCTCCTGCTGGAGCTCGTCGGCCAGGCCCAGATCCTGGTGGAGAACTTCCGCCCGGGGGTGCTGGACCGGCTGGGGCTCAGCACCGCCACCCTGCAGGCACGCAACCCGGCACTGGTCATCGTGTCCATCACCGGCTTCGGCCACGACGGACCCGACGCCCACCGGGTGGGCTACGACCAGATCGCCCAGGGCGAGGGCGGACTCATGAGCCTCACGGGAGCCGACCCCGACCAGCCGACGAAGGTCGGGGCGCCCATCTCCGACGTCCTGGCGGGGATGTTCGCCGCCACCGGCGCGCTCGCCGCCCTCCGGGAGGCCGACCGGACCGGGCGGGGGGACGTGGTGCGCACCTCCCTCTTGGCGGCCACCGTCGCGGTCCACGCCTACCACGGCACCCGCTGGCTGGTGGCCGGCGAGCTGCCCCGGGCGGTCGGCAACCGCCATCCCACCCTGGCCCCCTACGGCGCCTACCGGACGGCCTCGGGGCTGGTGCAGCTCGGCGTGGGCAGTGAGGACCTCTGGCGGCGCTTCGCCCCGGTGGTGGGACTTGATCCCGCCGACCCCCGGTTCTCCTCCAACGCCTCCCGTCTGGCCCACCAGCACGAGCTCACCGCAGAGCTGGAGGGGGCCCTGGCGGTCGACGCCGCCGATGCCTGGGTCACCCGCCTGGTGGAGGCCGGGGTCCCCGCGGGTCTGGTCCGCGACCTGGAGGCGGTCTACGCCTCGGAGCAGGTGAGGTCACAGGGCCTGCTCCTCGAGGTCGACCACCCCGGCCTCGGGGCCCTGCGGTTGACCGGGAGCCCCCTGCGGTTCGACCGCAAGAACGGCACCGGCCACCGCCCGCCGCCCAGGTTGGGCGAGCACACCGACCGGGTCCTGGGCCGCCTCGGGCCGTCGGGCCCGGCGGCCACCCCGACCTTGACGACGGTGGTCGAGGCCCTGGCCGACCCCGGCAGCTTCGTTCCCCTCCCCGGGGTGGACCCACCGGAGGAGCCCGAGGCCGTGGTGGTCGGCCTGGTCGAGGTCGACGGGCGGCCGGTCGTGCTCATCGTGAGCGACTACGGCGTGGCGGCGGGGACCATGGGCGCCGGCGAGGGCCTGCGGGTGGCCGAGGCCCTCGAGGCCGCCACCGCCCGCCAGCTCCCGGCCGTGGCGGTCACCGCCTCCGGTGGCGTGCGCCTCCAGGAAGGGCCCGACGCCCTGGCGGGCATGGCCGCCACCACCGCCGCCGCCCGCCGCCATGCGGCCGCGGGCGGGCTCCTCGTCACCTACTGGGCCCACCCCAGCACCGGCGGGGTGCTGGGAAGCTGGGGAGCCGTCGGCGATCTGCGCTACGCCCAGCCTGGGGCCACGGTCGCCCTCACCGGCCCCCGGGTGGCCCGGGGGTTCGGGTTCCCCGGCGACGACCCCGACTGGCGTGCCGAGGCCCTCCTGGGCGTCGCCCTGGACGAGGTCTGCGACCTCCAGGGGTTCCGACGCCGGGTGGCCTCGTTGGCCAGGGTGCTGGCGGGCGCCGCCGGCCATCCTGGTCTCGCCGGGGACGGGAACGGGGGCCCGTCGGGGGGGCGGCCGCAGCGCCCGCGGCCCCGAGGCTGGCAGGCGGTGGCGGCCAGCCGGGAGACCACCGGGGCCACGGTGGCCGCGGTCCTGGCGGACGGGCTGGTGGACGCCACCTGGCTCCAGGGCGCCCCCGGGTCCGGCGACGACCCCCGGATCGCCGCCGCCGTGGGGAGCCTCTGGGGCTGGTCGGTCGTCGTCGTGGCCCACGTCCGGGACCCTGAGGGCCGCTGCTGGGTCTCGGCGGCGGGGTTGCGCAAGGCACGCCGAGCGGTGGCCCTGGCGGGCCGGCTGGGCTTGGCGCTGGTGAGCCTGGTCGACACCGAGGGACCCGCCGCCGGGCCGGGCGCCGAGCAGGAGGGGCTTGCCCTGGAGCTGGGGGGCTACCTCGGGGACATGGTGGCCCACCCCGCCCCCTCGGTGGGCCTGTTGGCGGGGGAGGGCGGGGGCGGCGTCGCCCTGGCGCCGCTCGTGGCCGACCAGGTGGTGGCCAGCACCGACGCCTGGCTGGCCCCGCTGTCGCCGGAGGGGGCGGCCACGGTGCTCCACCGGGACCCCTCCCGGGCGCCGGAGGTCGCCGAGCTCCAGCGCCTCGGTGCCGACCGCCTCGCCGAGTTGGGCCTGGTCGACGAGGTGGTGGCCGATGGCCACCCCGCCACCCTGGAGGCCCACCGGGACGCCCTGGGACGGGCCCTGCGGGCGGCCCGGGCCGCGCCGGCCGAGGGACGCGAGCAACGCCGGGAACGCCGCTTCCGGGAGGCCCTGGGCACGGCCCGGGGGGAACCGGGGAGGTGGGGAGGGGACCAGCAATCACGACGACGGGGATGAGGAGACGGCGGTCATGGCGCACAACACCCAGCCCGGTGGCGAGGGCGTGGCGGTCCTGGGAGCGGGGGAGCCACCGGTCACCGGCCAACGACACGTCTTCTGGGCCAGCTACTTCGGGTGGCTGCTCGACGGCTTCGACACCACCGTGTACGCCTTCGTCCTGGTGCCGGCGCTCAAGTACCTGCTGCCGGCGAGCGGGGTGTCGACCGCCGAGACGTCCTTCTTCGGGCTCACGTTCTTCGCCGTCTTCCTGGCAGGGTGGGGCTCCTCCTTCCTGGTGGGGTTCCTCGCCGACCGGTTCGGCAGGCTGCGGACGCTCGGGCTGTCGATCCTCCTCTACGCCCTGGGCACCCTGGCGTCGGGGCTGGCCCACAACCTCACCGAGTTCGGGATCGCCCGGCTGGTCACCGGCTTCGGGCTGGGCGCCGAGTGGTTCATCGGGGGCACGGGGGTGGCGGAGAGCTTCCCCGAGGACAAGCGGGACATCTGGGCCGGGCGATTCCACTCCGCCTGGTACGTGGGGTTCATCCTGGCGGCCGCCATCGTCCCCTTCCTGGCCCCGGTGATCGGGTGGCGTGCGGTGTTCTTCATCGGCGTGGCACCGGCGCTGCTGCTCTTCTACATCCGCTTCTCCGCCACTGAGCCCTACCGGTGGTCGGGGGCCAAGCAGCGGCTCGGTGCGCAGATGACGATGCTCCGCTCGGCCCGGACCATCCTCAATCGCACCTACCGGCGCCAGACCCTCCTGCTGGCCTTCATCATGATCCCCATCATCGCCGGCCTCTACGGCGGCACCCTCTTCGTCCCCACCGCCCTCACCGACCTGGACAAGGTGGCCCACACCGGGCTGAGCACGTCCTACCTCGTCGCCGTGGGGGGGTCCATCATCGCCGCCCTCACCATCGCCGGGTGCCTGGTCATGCCCTACCTCGCCCGATGGATCGGCCGCCGGGGGGCGTTGGCGATCTTCCTCGCCTTCATGGCGGTCGGGCTGGTGGTGGTCTTCGAGGTGGAGTTCAAGGCCAGCAACATGGGGGGCTTCCTGGCGGCGTTGACCCTGCTGGGCATCGGCGGCGCCGACTTCTCGGTGTTCTCCCTGTGGCTTCCCGAGATCTACCCCACCGAAGCCCGGGCGGGGGGGTTCGGCTTCGTCACGACGATCGGCCGCTACGCGGGCGCCGCTCTCACCTTCGGCATCGGCGCGATGAACGCCGCCATCGGCCTCGGGAACTCCCTGGCGGTCACCGCCGCCTTCTTCATCATCGCGTTGCTGCTCCTCCCCTTCACCACCGAGACCAAAGGCCAACGGATGCCCGAGTGAGGCCCGGGCGACGGCCTACGCCGAGACCGACGTGATCGAGAACACCCGGGCGGCGATCGACTGGTAGAACTGGCGCATCTCCTCCTCGTCGAGGGGGAGCTCGTCGCTGCGCCTCACCTCGTCGGGCACGAACTGGTAGGGGTAGTCCATGGCGTACATCACCCGGTCGCCTCCGACGACCGACCGGGTGAAGAGGATGGCGGGGGCCCAGGGCATGCCGCTCGTGGTCAGGTAGAAGTTCTGGCGCAGATACTCGCTGATCGTCCGCTCCAGCGGCCCGACCGACTCGTAGCGTCGGGCCCGCACCACCGCCTCGTGCATGTAGTCCAGGCGGTACAGCCAGAAGGGGAGGCCCTCCCCGAGGTGGCCGACCACGACCTGGAGGTCCGGGAACCGGTCGAACACCCCGCTCACGATCAGGCGCAGGATGTGGACGCTGGTCTCGACAGCGAACCCGTAGATCGCCCCGTCCAGGCCCCGCTCGAGCAGGGGCCCGATCATCGAGGGCGGGGGCGTCACCGGATGGAGGTAGAGGGGGACGCCCAGGGACTGGGCCGCCTCGAAGATGTCCCAGAACTTGGGGTCGTCCAGGTACTCGCCCTGGGTGTGGGAGTTCACGATCCCCCCCCGCAACCCCAGGCGGGAGACACCCCGCTCCAGCTCCTCGGCCGCCCCGGCGGGATCCTGAGGGGCGACGGCGGCCAGGCCGACGAAGCGCTCCGGATGACGGTCCACCGCCGCCGCAAGCTCGTCGTTGCTCGACCTGGCCAGGGCCGTGCCCGTCTGGGGGTCGAACACCTGCACGCCCGGAGCGGTCAGGCCCAGCACCTGGACGGCGATGCCGGTACGGTCCATGTCCTCGATCCTGGTCTGGTCGAGGTCGAGCAGGCGGGAGATGATCCCCTGGGCCCGCTCGCTGGTGCTCGTGGCGTAGTGGCCGAAGAGGCTGTAGAAGCCGGGGTCGTCGACGGCCCGCCGCTCGACGAGGCGCACCAGGGCGTCGTGCACCTCACGGGTGAGGAAGGCCTCCTCGGTGGCGATCCGCACGTACGATCTGGGTGAGCTCCCCGGCGCGTCGTCGGTCGGGGAGGTGGTGTCGATGGCCATCGTGGGTCCTCTCACTCATCCGCCTGCGCTCCCGGCCGGGCAGACGCCCCGGGGCCGGGACGGCCACACAAATGGCGTCCTTGCGTCCCGACGCCAGGAGCCACCCGGTCGGGCCGGTGCCGGGGCAGCGCCCACCGAAGCGCCGCTCCGGGGAGGACGTTCGCCGTCGCCCCGCCACCCCCGCCCGCGGCGATCTGCACCTCCCGGGACGCCACCGCTCCCCCGCCCCACCCGCGCTGGGGCGGGGGCAGCTCAGTGCACCGACAGCGGCCACGGGGATTCTCTACCGCCGGGCTTGTCGACTACGCAAGATGGGCACTCGTGGTTTCCGGCATGGCGAAACGCCGTCATCCGCAGGTGAGGGTCTCGTCGAGCCAGTCGAACACCCGCTGGTTCCGGATGGCCGGGGACCGCGGCTCGCAGTGCCCGTCGGAGCCCTCCGAGGCGGGGAAGGCCGCCAGGGCCTTCGGCCCGGGTAGGGCGTCGTAGAGCCGTCGGGACTGGCCCGGCCAGAACTGCTCGTTGTCGGGGTCACAGACCAGCATCGGGCAGCGGATCCCCGCCACCACGTCGTCGAGGGTGTAGGCCCGGAGCGCCTGGTACAGGTCGTAGAGCGAGGGGATGCCGAACGGGCGCATGCGGAAGGACAGCTCCCCATGCCGCTGCCGGGAGACGTGCTGGGCCATGGCCATGTCCCGCTCGAAGCTCGCCCGGTCCCCCCGGTCCAGGTGGCGGCGCATGCCGCCGGGAAGGCGGTCCCGCCACACCGTGCCCACGTCCCACACGCCCGGGTCGGCCACCGCCGCCGCGATCCGGTGCTCGAAGGCCACCGCCCGGGGCACCCAGAACCCCCCCTGGCTCACGCCCACCACGGCGAGTCGATCGGGGTCGACCTCGTCGAGCGAGAGGGCGTAGTCGACGACCGGGGAGAGCACCGCCTCCCAGTCCGGGCGAAAGAAGAGGTGCTGACGCACCAAGGCGGCGTTCTGTCCCGGCCCGTCGAAGGTCAGGCAGTTGTACCCTCGGGCGACCCCGGCCGCCCCCTGGGCCCACATCGCCGAGACGGGCCCGTCGCTGCCGTTGTTGAGGATCACCAGCGGGCGCCGGGCACCCGACTCGTCGACCCGGAACAGATACCCCTCGAGGGTGGTGTGCTCGTAGGGGATGGCCACCCGGCGGGCCGGCGGCTCGAACAGCGCCACCGCCCGGTCCCAGCACCCGCGGTGCTCGGTCCACAGCTCGTCGAACGCCCCCGGGCGCCTGGACCCGGCCGTCGAGTAGGTGGCCATGGCGTAGTAGGTGGCCGCCCG
>DASQQH010000540.1:0-2079 GCA_035643555.1 Acidimicrobiales bacterium
GAGCACCTCGGGACGGAGGTCGTCGAGGGGGAGGTACCAACGGATCGGCAGGCCCGTCTCGCACACCGCGACGGGGCGGTCGCTCTGAGCGAGGATCTCCCCCTCGGCCCGGACCGTGACCCGGCGCGACGACCGGCGGGCGTCCACCCGGTGGAAGGGGTCCCGGAGATGGCCGAGCACCTCCTCGTCCTCCTCGAGCCACCGGTCGAACTTGGCGGTGTCGGGGGAGACCAGCCCGGCGAGGGGCGGGGCGTCCGCCAGCGGGTCGGGGTACTCCCAGAAGGCGTCCTCCACCAGGCGCTCGCCGATCCGCAGATGCCAGTAGCGGGCGTCCCCCTTGAAGGGGCAGTGGGTGGTCGTCCCGCTGGCCTCGAGGAGGTCGTCTGCCACATCGCTCCGGGGGACGTACCAGCGGGGCAGGAGCCCGGTCTCGTGGAGCAACCGGGCGTCGGTGGTGTCGACCACCGTGGCTCCCCCGAGTTGGCCGCGGACCCGGGGCAGGTGGGCGTGGAGGTAGAGCAGGTGTCGCGGACGGTGGGGCAGGGCGATGTTGAGGGCCCCGCCCGTGGGCCGGCCGAGGGGGGCGATGGAGCCGAGGGTCAACGACATGGCCCCGTCCTAGCATCGGCGGCGGTCGGACCGAGGGCCGGATCGACCGGTTGCCGCGGCGTGCCCCCGTTGCTAGCGTGCGGGTGTGCCGTCTGGCGGGGCGGTGGGGGGGCTGTTGGCCTCCCGGTAGCAGTGGTGGGCTGTGCTAGGAGGGTTGGGGGCATGAAGCGGGGGGCTCGGGTCTTTGGCCACGTTGGTCGTACGCGGCCATTCCGAGCAGGGTCCAGGCACAAGGGGTGGGTGCCGTCCGCCGCGGCGACCGCCGGCCGGGCACAGCGGGCCCCATGGCCCCGCCTGAGCACCCTGGCCGGGGAGGTCGGCGGCGCGGAGGTGCACGGTGAGGCCCTCGTCGAGGGGGTCACCGAGGACAGCCACGCGGTGGTGCCCGGCATGCTGTTCTGTGCGGTGCGGGGGGCCAGGGTCGACGGGCACACCTGTGCCGAGCGGGCTGTGGAGCGCGGCGCTGCCGCCCTCCTCGTGGAGCGGTGGCTCGACCTCGACGTGCCCCAGCTCCGGGTGCCCAACACCCGCGCCGCCCTCGGGCCGGTGGCCGCAGCGGTCTATGGGCGGCCCTCGGCGGCGCTGCGCACCGTGGGCGTCACCGGCACCAACGGCAAGACGACGGTTACCTGGGCCCTGGCCGAGGCCTTCGCCGCCGCCGGTTGGGCTCCGGGGCTCATCGGGACCATCGAGACCCGGGTGGTGGATCGCCGACAGCGGGCGGCGCTCACGACCCCGCAGCCCTCGGAGTTGCAGGCCACGCTGGCCACCATGGCGGCCGAGGGGGTGGAGGCCCTGGCCATGGAGGTCTCCTCCCAGGCCCTGGACCAGTGCCGGGTCGACGGGATCTGCTTCGACGTGGCGGTCTTCCTGGGGATGGCCCCCGAGCACCTCGACTACCACGGCACGATGGCCCACTACTATGCCTCCAAGGCCGCCCTGTTCGATCCGGCCAGGGCCACCCTGGGCGTGGTGCGGGTGGATGACGAGTGGGGACGCCGGCTGGCCCACCAGGCGGCGATCCCGGTCACCACGTTCGGGACCTCGCCCGAGGCCCAGGTGCGCGTCGAGGAGGTCTCAACGGGGCTGTGGGGCACGCGGTGCCGCCTGCGGGGCGGTCCGGATGGGACGGTGGAGCTCGCCTCGCCCCTGATCGGGGCGTACAACGCGACCAACCTGGCCGCGACCTACCTGGCCGCCCGGCTCCTGGGCGTGGGCCGGGACGAGGCCGTGGCGGGGATCGGTGCCTGCGAGCCGGTGCCCGGTCGCTTCCAGCCCGTCGACCGGGGACAGCCCTTCCTGGTGGTCGTGGACTTCGCCCACACCCCCGACGCCATGGCAGTGGCCGTGGACACCGCCCGGTCGCTGGTCGCCCCGGGGGGCAGGGTGCACGTGGTGTTCGGCTGCGCCGGGGAGCGGGACCGGCTGAAGCGACCGACCATGGGGCGGGCCGCCGCCCGAGCCGACCGG
>DASQQH010000541.1:0-4865 GCA_035643555.1 Acidimicrobiales bacterium
GCCGTCCCGTGGTGGCTCTCAGCCTGTCGGACCTGTTCTGCGTGGAGCGCCACCGCGACGAGTTCGCGGAGCTGGTGGTCGATGGGGTGGACCTGCTCTTCGCCAACGAGGCCGAGGCGACCACCCTGTTCGACGCCCGGACCCTGGAGGAGGCGGCAGAGGCGGCCCGAGCCCACGGGGTGGTGGCGGTCTTCACCAGGGGCGGGACAGGGTCGCTGGTGGCGGACCAGGACCAGGTCCGGTCCGTGCCGGCCTGGCCGGTGACCGACGTGGTCGACACCACCGGTGCCGGGGACCTCTTCGCCGCCGGCTTCCTCCACGGGTTCACCCACGGGGCCGACCTGCCGGCCTGCGCCCGCCTGGGCAGCCTGGCTGCCGCCGAGGTCATCGGACACCTCGGCGCCCGCCCCGAGGTGTCGCTTGCCTCGCTGGCCGAGGAGGCCGGCCTGGCCCTGTGATGGGCACCGCGACCGCCGAGGGCCCGAGGCGGGTCATCCTCGACTGCGACCCCGGCCACGACGACGCCCTGGCCCTCCTGGCGGCCTGGGCCTGCCCGGAGATCGAGCTGGTCGGGATCACCACCGTGGCGGGCAACCAGACCCTGGACCGGGTCACCCTCAACGCCCGGAGGGTGTGCACCGTCGCCGGCATCACCGCTCCCATCTGCGCCGGGTCGCCGGCACCCCTGCTCCGGGACCTGGTGACCGGCGAGGGCATGCACGGGGCGTCGGGACTGGACGGCCACCGGTTCGGACCGCCCACCGTCCCGGCCCGGGACGAGCACGCCGTGGACTTCATCGTCCGGGAGGTGATGGCGTCGCCCGGGGAGATCACCCTGGTGGCGATCGGGCCCCTGACCAACGTGGCCCTGGCGCTGCGCCGGGAGCCGGGCCTCGCCGATCGGGTCCGGGAGGTGGTCCTCATGGGGGGCGCCTACACCCGGGGGAACCGGACGCCCGCCGCCGAGGCCAACGTGGCCGTGGATCCGGAGGCCGCGGCCATCGTGTTCGGGGGCGGGTGGCCACTCACGATGGTCGGCCTCGACTGCACCCGCCAGTCGGGCCTTGGCCACGAGACCCTCGGGCGGCTACGGGAGCTCGACTCGGAGGTGGCCCGGATGGTCACGGACCTCCTCACCTTCTACGGGGACGCCTGGGCCCACGCCGGGGGCGACGGCGGCCCGCCGGTGCACGACCCCTGCGCCCTGGCCCGGGTGGCCCGCCCGGACCTGGTCGGGGTGCGGGACGCGTTCGTGGCGGTGGAGACCCGGGGGGCGTGGACCACGGGCATGACCGTCGTGGACTTCACCGGTCGCCTGGGCCAGGCTCCCAACGCCAAGGTGGCGGTCGACCTGGACCGCGGGGGCCTGTGGGACCTGCTGGTCGGGGCCGTCGCCACGCTCTCCCGATGAGGCGCCCGGCCCTCAGGGCCGGCCCACCTCCTCGTCGTCGGGCGGCAGGAAGCTGAGCTCGAGGTCTCCCAGGCGAACCAGGGTGGAGGCGACCCAGCGGGCCAGGGCGGCGACGTGGTGGTCGAGGCCGGCGGGGTGCTCCAGCACCGCCTCGTCCAGGCGGTAGGTTCCCTCGTAGGACACCTCGACCGCGCACTGGGGGACCTCCATGGAGCGCTCGTAGACCTGCTCCACCGTGGGTCCGGAGCGCACCAGGACGTCCCCCCCGAGCATGGGGCTCTCCTGGGGCAGCACCGCGAGCACCCGGCCCGGGTCGGGTGCCACCGCCAGCCGCTGGATGCGCAGGGCCACCTCCACCACCAGCTCGGGCAGGTCGTCGGGGGGTTCCCCGATGGACCAGGAGCGATAGGCGGTCTGGCTCCAGGTGGGCCAGTCCAGGCTGATGTCGGTGCGCACCCGGGGCGGCGAGCCCTCGCCGGGCAGGCTGTAGGAGGTCTCCCAGGACACGTCACCCAGGAAGACGTCGATCTGGAATCGCTCCTCCACCGCCTGGCGCTCCAGGAGCGCGGCCTCGAAGGTCCGCCTGATGGCGGCTATCACGTCGAGGAGGACGTGGTCGAGCATCTGCCCGCGAGGCTAACCTCCCTGGCGGGCCTGTCGGTGGCCCGGCGGACCAAATGCCCAGCGAGGAGGGCCCCGGGCTCGCTACGGTCACGGGTCGTGGGGAGCCACACGCCGTCCAATCCCTGGCTGGTGCGCAGAGTCCTGGCCTACGCGCACCGAGGCGGGGCCCGCGAGGGGCCGTCGAGCACGCTGGCCGCCATGGGCCAGGCCCTGGCCGCCGGGGCCACGGCCCTGGAGCTGGACGTCCACGCCACCGCCGACGGCCACCTCGTGTGCTGTCACGACCCCACCGTCGACCGGACCACCAACGGCACCGGGTGCATCGCCCGGATGACCCTGGCCGAGGTCAAGGCACTGGACAACGCCTGGTGGTTCGTCCCGGGGCTCGAGGTGGCACCCGGTCGCCCCGACGCCGAGTACCCCTTCCGGGGCCGGGCGCCGGCCGACCCGGCCTATGCCATCCCCACCCTCGAGGAGGTGCTGGAGGCCTTCCCGGGCGTGCTGTTGAACCTGGACATCAAGCGGACCGCCCCGGCCGTCCCCCCCTACGAGGTGGCCCTGGCCAAGCTGCTGGCCGACCACGACCGGACCGACGACGTCATCGTGGTCTCGTTCCACGACACCGCCCTCGAGACCTTCTCCGCGGCGGCCCCCTGGGCCCACACCGCCGCCGGCCCCCAGGCGACCGCCGAGTTCTGGGGGGCCGTGCGGGAGCGACAGCCTCCCCCCCGCCTTCGCCACCAGGCCCTCCAGGTGCCGGTCGCGTTCGGGGGCACGCGGGTGGTCGACGCCGACTTCGTGGCCGCCGCCCACGAGGCCGGCATGGCCGTGCACGTGTGGACGGTCGACGACCGGGCCGAGATGGAGGCCTTGGTGGCACTCGGGGTGGACGGCATCATGTCCGACGTCCCCTCGCTGCTGGTCCAGGTGCTGGCCGCCCTGGGTGTGGCCTGGTCCGGCTGAGCGTCGGAGTCAGGCGCTCATGACGAGGGAGGTGGCCGCCTCCCAGGCCGCCCGCCAGGAGGGGTGGCGGAGCTTGGCGATCGCCCCCTCGGTGATCTGGCTGATCCGCTGGGAGGTGAGCCCCAGGGTGTGGGACACCTCCGCCAGGGTCAGGGGCTCGTAGCCCTGCAGCCCGTACCTGAGGCACAGCACCCGCTGCTCCCGCTCGTCGAGCGGGCTGAGGAAGCGCGCCAGCTCGGCGGGCAGCAGTGCGGTCGCCAGCCGCTCGAACGGGGAGTCCGTCGAGGGATCGGCGATGACCTCGGCCAGGGGGGTCTCGTTGCCGTCCCGGCTGGCCGGCTCCGACAGCGACCGGGGCTCCACCACCAGACGTAGCACCTCGAGGACCTGGTGTTCGGGGAGGGCGGTCTCGCTGGCCAGCTCGCCGACACGGGGCCGCCGACCCAGCACGGCCTCCAGACGCTGCTGGGCGTCCTGGACCAGGCGTACCCGGTCGCAGACGTGGGCGGGCCGGTAGATGGCGTGGGCCGACTGGCGGACCCCCTGGGCGATGGCCTGGCGGATCCACCAGCTGGCGTAGGTGGAGAACCGGAACCCCCGCCGCCAGTCGAAGCGCTCCACCGCCTTGAGGAGCCCGAGGTTGCCCTCCTGCACCAGGTCCTCCAGGGGTAACCCAGAGGACCGGTACCGCTTGGCGATGGCGATCACCAGGCGGAGGTTGGCCTGGATGAACTCCTCCTGAGCGGTGTGGCCGGCTCGGGCCACCCTGCCCAGCTCGGCCCGGCGGGCCCGGGGCAGCGGCGTGCCGGGGGTGGTATCGGCCTCGGCCAGCTCGGCCTCGGCTCGCTGCCCGGCCGCCACGGCCTGGCCCAGGCGGACCTCGTCGTCCTTGGTCAGGAGCCGGTGGCGGCGGACATCGGTGAAATACTGGGTGAGGACATCCTCGGCGACGCTACTCATCCCTACGCTGGTTGCGAACCCTCCTCGATGCGGCCGTAACGACGACAAGGCCGACCACCCCACAGGGCGATCGGCCTCGTGACCGGGATGCGCCTGCCGTCGCGAGCAGGAGCACAATGGCTGATTGTGAGCCCGATGATAGCCACCGAGGGCGCCTTCCGCGGCGGTCCACCCGGGGGGAGGCGCGACACCCACGACAACGGCGCGGCCGGCGAGGGTCCCCGGGAGACCAGCACCGAGCTGCTGGCGCCGCTGCGCCTGACGATGGTGCGGGTGGCCCTGACCCTGGGCTGGGTGTCGGCCGCCGTGGTCCTGGTCGACGCCCTGTCCCCGGCGTGGCGCCCGAACCCGGTGAGTCGTCTCCTGGTCCTGGTGCTGGTGGGGGTCGCCGCCTCGGTCAACGGGGTCGTCGGCCTCCTGCCCTGGCGGCGATGGGTGGGAACCCCCCGGGCGGAGCAGGTCCTCGCGGCCTGGGCGGCCGCCGTGATCGTGCTGATCAGCGTGTTCGTCCACCTGGGCGGCCGCTTCGCCGACGACTACTACCTCCTCTACTTCCTGGCGGTTCCCTTCATCGCCGCCACCGAGCCCCTGGCCCGCCAGGGCGTGCTCTACGCCACGGCCCTGGTCGGGTACCTGGTGGCCATCCTGACCGTGCCCGGGGCCCACCCCGGGCAGGCGATGGGGATCCGCCTGGTGGTCCTGGCGGGGGTGTGCGCCCTCTCCGGGGTGCTCTCCCAGGCCATCAACCAGGCCGCCCGGGAACGAGCCAGGGCCGAGGCCGCGGTACGCATGGAGCGCCTCCTCGCCGAGGAGGCCAACCACCGGATCAAGACGAACCTGCAGCTGATCGCCGACCTCTTGTCGATGGAGGCGGCCAAGGCGGGGAGCGACCTGGCCGACGTGGTGG
>DASQQH010000542.1:0-3122 GCA_035643555.1 Acidimicrobiales bacterium
TCGCCGACGTGAGCTTCCTCGGCTATCCCGACGGGCGGCTGGCCGAGGGGTTCCGGGTCCTCGACACCCGCTGACCGGGGCGCCCCGTGCTGGCCGAGGTCGCCCGCCTGCGACGACCGCTAGCGGTGGTCCCCGCCCTCCCGGGCCAGGAAGTCCGCCCAGGTTTCGGCGAGGCCCCGGTCGAGGTCCACCTTGGGCTGGAAGCCGAGGCCGCCCGCCCGGGCGATGTCCACCACGACCGCCGGCATCTCGCCGGCGGGGGCGTCGACGTGCTTGGCCGGGATGGAGCGGCCCGTGGCCCGGCGCGCGGCGTCCACGAGCTCGAGAACCGACGTGGAGCGGCCGGAGCCGGCCACCACGGGCCCCGGGGTCGGGCTCTGTGCGGCCAGGTACAGCGCCTGCACCGCGTCGTCGACGTAGAGGTAGTCGCGGACCTGTGCGCCGTCCCCGTAGACCAGGACCTGGGCGTCGCTGAGCGCGGCCCGCATCACGCGGGCGACGAGGCTGTCCTTGCCCCCCATGCCCGGGCCGTAGACGTTGGTGAGGCGAACGGCGTTGGTCGCCATGCCGTAGGCGCCGGCGTAGGCCGACAGGACCATCTCGGCGGCCGCCTTCGAGCCCCCGTAGGGGGTGAGTGGTCGCAGCGGTGAGGCCTCGGTGATCGGCGCCCCGGCGGCGGGCCCGGAGCCCTCCTCCGACCTGCCGCCACCCACCACCGCATTGGTCGACGCCAGGACCACCCGGTGGACACCCAGCTGACGGGCTCGTTCCACCAGGTGGGCGGTGAGGGCCACGTTGGTCTCGTAGACCTCGGCGGGGTGGTGGATTGATCCCAGGACCGAGGTCATCGCCGCCAGGTGGAACACGGTCTCGGTTCCCGGGTGGAGGGCGGCGGCGAGGGTTCCGGGGTGGCGGAGGTCGCCCACGACACAGGGCTGGCGGTGGTCGGGGTGGGGCACCAGGTCAGCGACCTCCACCCTCGCCCCCTCCTGCCGCAGCCTGGCGACCAGGGCCCGGCCGATGAAGCCCGAGCCACCGGTGACGAGCACGCTCGGTCCCATCAGGTCAGATCCCCCGTTCGACGGAGAGGCGGCGGCGCTGTCTCCATGGTCTGGGCCACGCGAGCGACGTCGTCCCCGCCGTTAGCGTCGACGCAGCCACGTCCGGACGATCACCCGGGCGTAGTGGTACCCGTAGGCCAGGTTGTGCGCCTTCTTGCTCCTGCCGGTCACGCGGCGGCGCATGGTGACGGGCACCTCAGTCACCTTGAAGCCCGCCGCCACGGTGGCGAGCAACAGCTCGGCGGCCTGGTACTGGGGCTCGGTCAGCTCGACCGTGCTGGCCACCTTGGCGGTGAGGGCCTTGAAGCCGCTCGAGGAGTCCGTGATCCGGTAGCCGGTGAGGGCCGTGATGAGGGCGGAGAACGCCAGAACGCCCGCGTAGCGGACCGGATCGTCCACCTCGGCCCGACCGAGCCGACGTGATCCGAGCACCAGGTCCCCCCTGCCGTCCACCAGGGGCCCGAGCAACCGCTCGGCCTCCCCGGGATCGTACTGGCCGTCCGCATCGACGACGATGACCCACTGGGCGCCGTGGGAGACGGCCACCCGGTAGCCGAGGCGGAGTGCTGCACCCTGTCCCCGGTTGGTGGCGGCCACGCACACGTAGGCGCCGTGGTAGTCGGCGACGGCCGCGGTGTCATCGGTGGACCCGTCCACCACCACCAGCCTTGACACGTGGTGATCGGCGAGGGTCGGAGGAACGGCATCCAGGACCTCCCCGATGCTTCCCTCCTCGTTGTACGCGGGGACCAGGACCACCACCGGGCCGAGCAGCGGCTCGCCGTAGGACCGGTCGAAGGCCGACGCAGCGTCGTCGTCGATCCGGGCATCGCCCTGCTTCCCCGGCGTGGCGGGGGGGGCCAGGTCCCCGATAAGCCCTCCCGGGGGGCCCTCCTCCTCGACCTCGGGTGCCCGGGACGCGGTCGCGCCGGGCACGGCTAGCGGGCCGACCGGGAGCCGGCCCGGGTGGGTCCCACCGCCGAGCGGGTGGCGCGCCACTCCACGGTGGGGCGGATGGCGTCGGGGATGACCCGGTCCCGGTGGCGCTCGACGATCTGGGCCAGGGAGGAGATCAGCTCCTCGCCGAGGAGGTGAGGGGTGAGGCCGAGGTCCAACAGCTTGGTGTGGGCGGCCCGGTAGTAGTGCTCCTCGGCCTCCACGCGGGGGTCGACCAGGTGCTCGATGTGGTGGCGCCCGGGGACCGCCTCGGCCACCAGCTCGGCCATCTGGATGACCGAGAACGACTCGGTGAACTGGTTGAACACCCGGTACTCACCGGCATCGGGCGGGTTGAGGAGGGCCAGCTCGATGCAGGCCAGGGTGTCCCTGATGTCGAGCATGCCCCGGGTCTGGTTGCCCTTGCCGTAGACGGTGAGGGGGTGGTCCACCACCGCCTGGATGACGAAGCGGTTGAGGACGGTGCCGAAGACCCCGTCGTAGTCGAAGCGGGTGGCGAGCTCGGGGTGCTGGGCGGTCTCGGGGGTGGCCTGGCCGTAGACCACGCCCTGGTTGAGGTCGGTGGAGCGCAGCCCCCAGGTGCGGCAGGCGAAGTGGATGTTGTGGGAGTCGTGGACCTTGGAGAGGTGGTAGAAGGACCCGGGCTGCTTGGGGTAGGGGAGGGTGTCGGTGCGGCCCCGGTGGGTGATCTCGATGAACCCCTCCTCGATGTCGATGTTGGGGGTTCCGTACTCGCCCATCGTGCCGAGCTTCACCAAATGGATCGAGGGGTCCACCTCGGCAATGGTGTAGAGCAGGTTCAAGGTGCCCACGACGTTGTTGGTCTGGGTGTAGACCGCATGGGCCCGGTCGATCATCGAATAGGGCGCGCTGCGCTGCTCTGCGAAGTGGATGATCGCCTCGGGGCGGGCGTCCTCGATCGCCGCCCGGCAGAACGCGGGGTCGGTGAGGTCCCCGATGTAGGCCTCCAGGTGGGCCCCGGCCACCTCCTCCCACACCTGGACCCGGCGCTGGAGCCGGGCGATGGGGACCAGGCTGTCCACCCCCATCTCCAGGTCGTAGCCCCGCCGCGCCAGGTTGTCCACGATGCCCACCTCGTGGCCC
>DASQQH010000543.1:0-4081 GCA_035643555.1 Acidimicrobiales bacterium
CGGTCAAGGAGGCGGCCGCCCGGGCCGCCGCCCGGCTCGGGGTGCCGCGGCGTCGGGCCTACGACGCCGCCCTGCGCCTGCGGGACGGGGGGCCGGCAGCGGGGTAGCCCACCCACCCGGAACACCTGGTGCCACAGGCCCCCCGGTAGGCTCGGTCGCCAGTGGGACGCTTCTACCAGACCACGCCCATCTACTATGTCAACGACGCCCCCCACGTCGGCCACGCGTACACCACGGTCGTGGCCGACGCCCTGGCCCGCTGGCACCGCCAGGCCGGCGACGAGGTCTTCTTCCTCACCGGGACCGACGAGCACGGCCTCAAGGTGGCCCAGTCGGCCGAGGCCCGGGGGGTGACCCCGAGCGAGCTGGCGGCGACCAACGCCGAGCGGTTCAGCAGGGCCTGGGCGGAGCTGGACATCTCCAACGACGACTTCATCCGCACGACCGAGCCCCGCCACCGCGTCGCCGTCCAGGCCTTCCTGTCGCAAATCCGGGACAACGGCTACATCGAGCTTGGGACCTACGAGGGCCGCTACTGCGTGTCCTGCGAGGCCTACTACACCGAGGAGGAGCTGGTGGAGGGCAACTGCCCCGTCCACGGTGCCTCGGTGGTGGCCATGAAGGAGGAGAACTACTTCTTCAAGCTCTCGGCGTTCCAGCAGCCCCTGCTGGACTGGTACGACGCCAACCCGGAGGCCGTGGCGCCCGAGGCCAAACGCAACGAGGCCCTGGGGTTCATCCGCTCCGGCCTGCAGGACATCTCGATCACCCGCACCTCGCTGTCCTGGGGGGTGCCCGTGCCCTGGGACGAGGGCCACGTCTTCTACGTGTGGTACGACGCCCTCGTCAACTACCTCACCGCCATCGGCTACGCCGCCGACGAGGAGCGGTTCGCCAGGTGGTGGCCGGCGGTGCACCATCTGATCGGCAAGGAGATCCTCCGCTTCCACTGCGTGTGGTGGCCGGCGATGTGCCTGGCGGCGGGCATCGAGCCCCCCCACCAGGTCTTCGTGCACGGCTGGTTGCTGGTCGGCGGGGAGAAGATGTCCAAGACCCGCCTCAACCAGATCGCCCCGGGCGACCTGGTGGCGGACTTCGGGGTGGACGCGGTGCGCTACCACCTGCTGCGCCACACCAGCCTCGGCGCCGACGGGGACTTCACCTATGAGGGGATGGTGGCCCGCTACAACTCGGACCTGGCCAACAACCTGGGCAACCTCCTCTCTCGGGTGGCGACGGTGGTGGGGTCCAAGTGCGGAGGGACGGGTCCCCCGCCCCGCGCCGAGGGCGAGGCGCGCCTGGCCGGGGTGGCGGCCGGGGTGGCCGGCAGCGCCGCCGAGGCGTGGCAGCGGCCGGCCCCCCAGGAGGCCCTGGAGGCCACCTGGGGGCTGATCCGGGAGACCAACGCCGAGCTGGAGGCCGCTGAGCCCTGGAAAGCTGAACCTGGACCTGAGGTTGAGGGTGTCCTGGGCGACGCCCTGGAGGCCCTCCGCATCGTGGCCGTCCTGGCCGCTCCGGCGATGCCCCGGGCGTGCGGGGAGGTGTGGCGGCGGCTGGGCCTGGCCGGCTCGCCCCTCGACGCCCGCCTGCCCGAGGCGGTGCGGTGGGGCGGCTACCCGGGCGGGGTACCGGTGGAGCGGGGCGCCCCCCTGTTCCCCCGTCGCCGGGCGTGAGGCCCCGGGTGCTCCGATGACGGCGGGGGCGGTGCGGTGGTTCGACAGCCACTGCCACGCCCAGTCGGCCGACGATCCGGCGACCCTGCTCGACCGGGCAAGGGAGGCCGGGGTGGGGGCGGTGGTCTGTGTGGGCACCGACCTCGGTTCCTCCCGGGACGCCCTGGCCCTGGCCACCGGGGGCGGGGGGGGTGTCTGGGCCACGGTGGGCCTCCATCCCCACCACGCCGACCGCCGGGACCAGGAGGGGGTGGCGGGGGTGGCCGGGCTCCTCGCCGAGCTCGGACCCGCCGCCCAGGCCCGGGTGGTGGCGGTCGGTGAGTGCGGCCTGGACTACCACTACGACCACGCCCCCCGGCCCGACCAGCGCCGTGCCTTCGCCGCCCAGGTGGCCCTGGCCCACCAGGCCGGCCTGGCCCTGGTGATCCACACCCGGGAGGCCTGGGAGGACACCATCGGCGTGCTGGTCGCCGAGGGGGTGCCGGCGCGCACGGTCTTCCACTGCTTCACCGGTGGTCCGGACGAGGCCCGCCGCTGCCTGGACCTCGGGGCGTGGCTGTCCTTCAGCGGCATCACCACCTTCAAGGCGGCGGGGGAGATCCGGGAGGCGGCCCGCCGGTGTCCCCAGGACCGTCTCCTGGTGGAGACCGACGCCCCGTACCTGGCGCCGGTGCCCAACCGGGGGAAGCCCAACGAGCCGGCGTGGGTGCCCCTGGTGGGCCGGGCGGTGGCCGAGGTGCGAGGACAGGCACCCGAGGACCTGGCTCACTCCTCCTGGCGGGCCGCGGAGGTGGTCTTTGGCCTCGGGGGCGACCACGGCGGGGCCACGGCCCCCGAGGACGTCGGCGCCCGGTCGACCCCCAGCGGAGGCGCGTGAGCACCCGGCTCGACGCCCTGCCGTCCCCCCCGGGCGGGGAGGCCGTGCGCCGGCTGCTGGCGGCCCACGGGGTGCGCCCCAGCCCGGCGCTCGGGCAGCACTTCCTCACCGACCCGAACACGGCCCGGCGTGTGGCCCGCCTGGCGGGGGTGGGCGCCGGGGACCAGGTGGTGGAGATCGGCGCGGGGCTGGGCTCCCTCACCGTGGCCCTGGCCGCCACCGGGGCGGGGGTCATGGCCGTGGAGGTGGACCGCCACCTGGTGCCCGTCCTCCGGGAGGTGGTGGCGGCGTCCCCGGGGGTGACGGTGGTGGAGGGCGACGCCCTCGCCATGGACTGGGGGAGGGTGCTCGGTGCCGGGGGGCCCTGGGTCCTGGTCGCCAACCTCCCCTACAACGTGGCCACCCCCCTGGTGGTGCGCCTGCTCGAGGAGGTGCCCGCCATCGCCCGCATGCTGGTCATGGTGCAGGCCGAGGTGGGTGAGCGTCTGGCGGCCGGTCCCGGGGAGGAGGCCTACGGGGCGGTGTCGGTGAAGGTTGCCTACTGGGGGACCGCCAGGGTGGTGGGGCGGGTGCCCCCGACGGTCTTTCTGCCCCGGCCCCGCGTCGAGTCCGCCCTGGTGGCGATCGAGCGCCACCGGGCGCCCGCCATCCCCCCGGAGGTGGTGGGCTACGAGCGACTGGCCCGGGTGGTGCGCGCCGGGTTCGGCCAGCGTCGCAAGACGCTGCGCCGGGCCCTGCGAGGGGTGGTCGACGAGGCGGCCTTCGCCGCGGCCGGCGTCCCACCCTCGGCCCGGGCCGAGGAGCTGGACCTGACCGCCTGGGGCAGGCTGGCGGCATGGCGGACGACGACCACCAGCGAGCCCCGGCCAAGCTGACCCTCTCCCTCCGGGTCACCGGGGTGCGGGACGACGGCTACCACCTGCTCGACGCCGAGATGGTGACCCTCGACCTGGCCGACGAGCTGGCCTTCTCCTCGGGCGACGGGCTCGAGGTGGTGGCCGAGGGGATGGCGGCCCCTGCGCTCCCGGCCGAGGAGGACAACCTGGTCCGCCGGGCCCTGGCCCTGGTGGGACGCCGGGCCCACGTGCGCCTGCTCAAGCGGATCCCCCCCGGCGGTGGCCTGGGCGGGGGCTCGGCCGACGCCGCCGCGGTCCTGCGGTGGGCCGGCGTGGACGTGGCCGGGCCGGAGGAGCTGGCGGCGGCGGCCACCCTGGGGGCCGACGTGCCCTTCTGCCTGCTGGGAGGGAGGGCGCGGGTGCGGGGCATCGGGGAGGTCGTCGAGCCCCTCCCGCCCACCCCCCGCTCGCTGGTGCTGTTGCTGCCCCCCCTGAGCGTGTCGACCGCCGCCGTCTACCGGGCCTGGGACCACCTGGGGGGGCCGACCGCCGACGGCCCCAACGACCTGGAGCCGGCGGCGCTGGCGGTCGAGCCCCGCCTGGGACCTTGGCGGGACCTCCTCGGTGAGGCCACCGGCCGCCAGCCGGTGCTGGCGGGCAGCGGGTCCAGCTGGTTCGTCCCGGGTACCCCCGCC
>DASQQH010000544.1:0-3440 GCA_035643555.1 Acidimicrobiales bacterium
CGGGTCACCCCGCGTCCCACATCCTCGACCCAGCCGGCAGCCTCGTGGCCCAGGACCGCCGGAAGGGGTGCGGTGACCATTCCATCGATCACACTGAGGTCGCTATGGCAGACCCCGCTAGCCTCGATTCGGACCAGTACCCGCTGTTCCCCTGGGGGCTCCAGTTCCAACTCGGTTACTTCGATGCCAGCCCCGGCATGGTACAGTACGCCAGCACGTGTTTTCACGGTTCACCCATTCTCTTCATTGAGAGCCTTTCTCATGACGCCCGGCCGATGGCGCAATCGGCTGGTAACAATGGGACGGGATCAATTCCGCCGAACGTGATGACGGCCGCCACATCGTCTGGTCGGATCCCCGCTAACCCAGCTCAGGGGTGGAGAAGGTTGGCGATCGGCGGCGTGGCGCCGCCGCCGGGCCTCGTGGGGCGGGCGAACGGACGATCGAGAGAAGGGTCTGGACGGCACCCTCGACGTCCGCCAGGGTCTCCAGCACGATCCGTCCCACGGGCGACGACTGCTCCGCGCCCCGGCCAGCGGGCGCGACCCGGATCGGCGGGAGGGTCTCCACCAAACGAGCGAACCGCTCCAGGGCCTGGGACACCCGCCGCAGCAGGGTGGTCCCCGGGGCCTCGGCGGGGGAACCGTCACCCGGGCCGACCGGCGCCCCGCCCTCGTCGGCCGGGTCGTTCACCAGGACCTCGACCCGGCCCTTGGCGGTGTCCAGAACCCGCTCGATGCCGGAAAGCAGAGCGCGGAGGTGCGGGTGCCGGAGCGGGTCATCGATCTGGGGCGGTCCCGAGGCGTGGTGGCGATCGGCCTCGTAGCCGAGGACGCCCCACAGTCGGGAGTGTGCCCACCGCAGACGTGTTGCCACTTCCAGGCCGGTCAGGTGCACGCCGGTGACCCTACGGTGAGGTGGCCGGAGGTGCTAGGGCCGAAAGACCATACGAATCGACCGGACGCGCCGGCCCGCGCACCGGGGCCCGGGAGGCGGGCCGGGCGGGCGTCGGACCCCGAGGGGGGAGGGCCGTGGGCGGCGGTCGGATCGGGCGCCACGGGAAGCGGCGGTGTGGGCGGGTCCCCTGGGGGCCCTCCTTGCCTGACGCCAGGAGGGCCGAGGGGGCTCCCAGGTGGCCCGTCCCACCGCGGCTGGGGGTGCCAGGGGGCCGGCGGGTGGCCGGGCGGTGACAGAGGCGGGGGTGGATCCACCGCCACCACGGAGCTCGGTTGGTCGCGGGCGTGGCCCCGCCCGCTCGGGGCCCCGCTGGCGATACCCCGCCCCGGCCTGGCGGTCGCCCCACTCGAGGCCCTGTCGCCGGCCCCGGCGGGAGACGCCGTGCCGGAGGGTCGGGGTCAGGGGCCGGAGCCGTCCGTGTCGGGGTGGTCCGGAGCGCACGCGGCGCGCCATGCCGCCCAGATCTCGGGTCGCAGCCTCCCCCGGTCCGGAACCGGTAGACCCACGTCCCGTGCCCAGGCCCGCACCTCGGCGGTGGAGGGCGCCGGGGCGGCTGGGGCCTCCTCCAGGTCTCCCAGGGGCAGCGCCAACCGCTCAGCCGCCGCCGGCTCCTGGTGAGCCCACAGATGGGCGGCGGCCAGGTAGCGATAGACCCAGTCCTCGGCCAGGGGTCTGCTCTCGCAGAAGATCACCGGCACGTCGGGCCACCGCACTTGGAGCTCGGCCAGGCTGTCGGCGAGGCTCGCCGGGGAGACCTGGTTCTGGCGGAAGATCCGGGAGTAGCGCTCCTCCACGACCACCGCCGCCCGGGGCAGCGCGGCCAGGTCCCCCAGGGAGAAGCGCAGCCTGCCCGACATCACGCTCCCGGCCAGGTCGGGGAGGGACTTGCGCTCGACCGCCGCGACCAGGCGGCCGTGGGCGGTCACCCCGTAGTCGCCGCAGGGCAACGCGCGGACCACCGGCGCCACGGGCCTGCCCGCGAAGCGGTAGGCGTACCGCTCGCGGGAGTCGACCACGATCTGCAGGTCGGCCACCCCGGCCGCCCTCCCGGTCGGCAGGCGCACCTTCTGGCGAGCCTGCTTCCTGGTCCTGGGGGACTGCCAGAAGACCGCGTCGCGCCCCCGGGCGGTGGTGAAGACGAGCTGGGACCGGTTCTCCCGGGCCCGGTCGGCAACGATATCGATGGCTGCACCCCGGCGCACGCACGATCGCAGCCGCACCCGCTCCACCACGTCGGGGTCCTCCGGCCACTCGGCAGGGGAGACCGGGTGGCAGTAGAGGCCGCTGACCCGCGGCCAGGTCCCCGCCGCCCGGAAGACCATGCCCCCGGCTACCGGTAGGTGCAGCAGGTAGGGCAGGCGCGACGCGGGATCCGGGTTGCGGGCGATCACCAGCTCCACGCCCCCAGTCTGCCCGGAGGCGGGCGACAGGGGACGCAGCCCTCCCGGCCCACCGCGGACATCTGGGACACCCCGACGGCGGGGGTGGCCACCTCCGCGCCGGAGTCCCGGTCACGGCCGCGATCGCCAGGCGCCCGGGCACCACCCACCGCGCCGCCCGGGTCGTCCTCCGGGCAACCGCCGCGGCGGCCCGCACCGGCCGGGATCTGGCGCCGGCCGGGGCTGTGGGCCGCCGGCATCGCCGGGAGCCAGCGTCGATGGCCCGGGTCCGCTCAGCGTCGGGGACGTCCCAGGCGTGGCCTGGAGCTAGTCGCCCTGGTAGAAGCCGTTGGTGGCCGTGTCCCGTCCGTCCAGGAGCTTGTGGACCTGGGCCGTCCGATCGTCGGCCACCGCATCGGCGATCGCCAAGCGCGTGGCCTGGCGGTTGGCGTCCCGCAGCTCCCGCTCGTTGCGGGCGCCGGGGTCCACCCAGAAGGCGACCAGCACGGCGAGGTCGTCGAGGTGGTCGGCGTCGAGGTCGCCCTCGGCGACGGCGTCCAGGACCCCCTGACCGATGCCCAGCTGGGCCGCGCCCCAGGTCATCCGCCGATGCTCCTCCCCGTCATAGGTCAACTTGTTGAGGGCCACGGTCGCCGGGCGGACCGGGTTCCCCGCGCCCAGGCAGACGAGCAGGGGGGTGTGCCCGGGCCCCGAGCTGGCGAGGGTCCCCACGACCGAGGCGTAGGTCGGCGTACCCCGATGGCCCAGGACGACGTTGATGTGACTCCCGTTGGGGACGGTGCCCGCCCAGCCCTCGCCGACGCGCCCGTCCAGCTCCGCCACGTCCCTCACAGGTAGCTCCTTTCCATGTCCACCGGATCCATGTAGACGATCGGCCTGAGGCCTCCACCCTGGCGCAGCTGGTCCACCGCCGCACCCAGGGTGTCGAGGGAGAACCGGCTGGAGATCAGCTTGTCCAGGGGGAGGCGACCCCGCCGGTAGAGCTCGAGGATCAAGCGGAAGTCCCGCTCGGGTCGGGAGGAGCCATAGATGCTGCCCACCACCCGGCGTTCCATGCGGGGGACCAGCAACATGGGAAGCGAG
>DASQQH010000545.1:0-5102 GCA_035643555.1 Acidimicrobiales bacterium
GGCGAGGGAGCCCGTGGTCGGAGACGGCCATCACCTCAGGGCGGTCGAGGCTGGTGTGGCCCATCATGGCCCGCAGGGCCGGCCGGGCGAAGCACTCGAAGCTCACCATGGAAGAGACGGGGTTGCCGGGCAGCCCGAACACCGGCGTCCTCCCGGCGATGCCGAAGGCAAAGGGCTTGGCCGGGCGGATCGCGACCTGCATCCACCGCATGGTGCCGGCGGTGAGCCGGTCCAGCACGGCCTTGGTGTAGTCGAAGTCGCCCACGCTGACCCCGCCGGTGGTCACCACCGCGTCACAGGACTCCAGGCCCTGCTCCAGGGCGGCGGCGATCTCGGACTCGGTATCCCGGGCGCAGCCCAAGTCCAGGGCCTCGAAGCCGCTGCTGCGGGCCAGGGCCAACAGGGTGGGGCGGTTGGTGTCCCGGATCTGGCCGGGGTGCAGCGCCTCGCCGCCCTGGACCAGCTCGTTGCCCGTCGACAGAACGCCGACCCTGGGCGGGGGGTGGGCCGTGACCGCCGTGACCCCCAGGCTCGCCAACACGCCCAGGTAGGCGGGGGTGAGCTCCGTCTTGGCGGGGACGACCTCCTCCCCCGGGGCCAAGTCCTCGCCCGGGCCCCGGACGTGGTTGCCGGGGGCCACCTCCGCTCGGACCAGGACGGCCTCCCCCGAGGGTGGCGACCCATCGGCCCCCGTCGGGACCCCCGGGTGGGTCTCGGTGAGCTCCACCATGACCACAGCGTCGGCGCCGGGGGGCAGCGGTGCGCCGGTCATGATCCGTACCGCCTGTCCGGGTCCCACGCCGTCGCCCGGCGCGTCACCGGCGGCCAGGGTGCCGACCACCTCCAGTTTCACCGGATGCTCGGGTCCGGCCCCGGCTGTGTCCTCGGCGCGCAGCGCGTAGCCGTCCATGGCGGTGTTGGCGAAGGCGGGAATGGCCTCCATGGCGACGATCGGCTCGGACGTGACGCAGCCGAGGGCGTCGGCGGCGGGGACACGCCGGGGCGGAAGGGGCTGGCAGGACGACAGCACCAGGTGCCTCGCCTCCTCCAGGGGGATCATGGCTCCTCGCTACTCCTCGTCGAGCTTGTTGGCCAGCTCGACGAGGACCTTGCGGAACGCCGGCGCCAGCTCGGGCCGGCGGAGGGCGAGCTCCATGGTCGCCCGGAGGTAGTCGAGCTTGTTGCCGGTGTCCCACCGGCCATGCTCGAAGGGATACCCGTGGACCTCCTCCTCCAGGAGGAGCAGGGCTATGGCATCGGTGAGCTGGATCTCCCCGCCCCGACCGGGACCGACCCGGTCCAGGGCGTCGAAGATGGCCGGGGTGAACACGTACCTGCCCATGACGGCCAGGTTCGAGGGGGCCGCCTCGGGGCTCGGCTTCTCCACGATCTCCTGGATGCGGACCAGATCATCGTCCAGGGGCTCCACCCGGGCGCAGCCGTAGGAGCTGATCTCGGTGGGCTCCACGGTCTTCAGGGCCACGACCGAGCGGCCGTGGCGAGCGAACGCCGCCAACATGGCGTCCAGGACGCCCACGTCCGGGTCCATGATGTCGTCGCCCAGCATGACGACGAAGGGCTCGTTCCCCACGTACTGGCGCGCCGCCGACACGGCATGTCCCAGCCCACGAGGCTCGCCCTGGCGCACGTAGTGGAGCCGGGCGATCTCGGGGATGCGGCGGATCTCCGCCAGCTCTTCCTGCTTGTCGGCCCGCTCGAGATGCTGCTCCAGCTCCACGGCCTGGTCGAAGTGGTCCTCGAGGCTGGCCTTTCCTCGACCGGTGACCACCAGCACGTCCCGGATGCCCACCCGGGCGGCCTCCTCCACGACGTACTGGATGACCGGGGTGTCGATCAGGGGCAGCATCTCCTTGGGTTGGGCCTTGGTGGCGGGGAGGAACCGGGTTCCAAGGCCGGCAGCGGGAATGACCGCCTTGCGCACCTTCGTGGTCATTGGTGTCATGTCCTTCTGGCTGGCTCCAGGCGATGGGACCCGTGACGATCCTGCCCGGGTCCTCTGCTAGATACTCTAGAGTTGGCACTCGAAGAGTTCGAGTGCCAGAGGGTCCACCGAGCGGTCCACCGGAGGTCGTTGGCCAGATGCCCACTTACGAGTACGCGTGCACATCGTGCGGGGAGCACGTGGAGGTCGTCCAGTCCTTCAAGGACCAGGCGTTGACGACCTGCGCTGCCTGTGGGGGCTCCTTGCGCAAGGTGTTCAGCCCGATCGGGATCGCCTTCAAGGGAAGCGGGTTCTACCGCAACGACAGCCGAGCCACCTCGAACGGGTCTCGGCGCGAGCGGTCCTCGGATCGGGAGACCTCGGGGGAGGGCACCCACGGCGGCGATGCCGGCGACAAGGCCTCGACGTCCACGTCGGAGTCAGGGGCCTCCACCTCGGAGTCGGCGTCGTCCGGCTCGGACACCTCGGGAGCCGGATCCTCCGGCTCCGGCTCGGGCACCACCACGGGGGCCAACGCGGCCGCGTCGTGACCGCGTCCCGGGTGGGGGGCACGAAGCGGTGAGCGGAGCACGGGCGGAGATCGGCATCATCGGGGGAACCGGCTTCTACCGGTTCCTCGATGAGGTCACCCAGGTGCCCCTGCACACCCCCTACGGGGCGCCGTCCTCGCCGATCGCCATCGGCCAGGTCGAGGGCCGCTCCGTGGCGTTCCTCGCCCGGCACGGCGTGGACCACCAGCTGCCTCCCCACCTGGTCAACTATCGGGCCAACCTCTGGGCGCTGCGGGAGCTCGGGGTGCGGCAGGTCGTGGCGCCGAGCGCCGCCGGCTCGCTGCGACGGGAGATCGCCCCGGGCGACCTGGTGGTGTGCGACCAGCTGGTCGACCGGACCTGGGGGAGGGCCGACACGTTCGTCGAGGGTCCCGTCATCGGCCACGCCCCCTTCGCCGATCCCTACTGCCCGCAGCTCGGCGACGCTCTGGCCAGTGCGGCAACGCCCCTGGAGCTGCGGGTGCACCGCCGAGGGACGGTGGTGGTGATCCAGGGCCCCCGGTTCTCGACCCGGGCCGAGTCCGCGTGGTTCCGCTCGGCGGGCTGGGACCTGGTCTCCATGACCCAGTACCCGGAGGCCGCCCTGGCCCGGGAGCTGGGCATGTGCTTCGCCGGCGTCGGGCTGGTCACCGACTACGACACCGGTCCCGAGGATGGCGGTGGGCACGCGGAGGGCGGCGAGGCGGTGACCATCGGGGCGGTGCTGGCGGTGCTGGGCTCGGTGGTGGAGCGGGCCCGGGCCCTGCTGGTCGCCGCCATTCCCCGCTTTCCACCTGAGACGTCGTGCGCGTGTGGCTCGGCGGTCGAGCACGGGCCCTTCGGTGCCGCCCGTGGCGTCTAGCCCCTCGTCGGGCCCGACCGCCGGGCACGGTTCTAAGCCTCAAGAGGAGGTTGAGGCCCCGGCGAAGCTGGGCCTGGTCAGGTGGGGGCCCTGGTCGCCGAGTCCAGGTGCAACCGCCCAGCCGCTGCCAGGAGGGTCACCGAGCGGCGCCGGGGGGAGGGGCCAGGAGCTGGGCCGGGCGAGGCGCAGGACCAGGACCGGGTGGTCCCCGGGGCGCCCGGCGGGTGACCCGAAGGTCCCGGAGCGGTAGCGCAGCGGGGGAGGAACGAGCGTGCCGGGGGAACCCGGTGGCCCGACGCCCCCCATGCCCGGGCTGTCGCGACGCGGCGAGGCATCGCCGGCGTCCGGCCAGCCCACCCACTCCCGATGCGGGCGGGGACCTCCCCCGGTCCAGGGGGTGGCCCCGGTGCCCGTCGGACCCGGTTCCCCGGCGCAGCTGGCCCACCGGTCCCCGGCAGGCGCCAGGATCCAGGGGCGGCGTCGGGCCTGGATCCTGGTTGTCGTGGGATGTCTAGGGCTCCCGGGTGGAGGGGACCACCCGGGGGGTCCACGGCCGCGGTGGGTCGGCGTGGTGGCCGACGATGCGGGCGGTGGGGGAGTGGAGGGCGGCCAGGAAGGAGGTGGCGTCGGCGAAGTCCTCCACCTCGACCCACGCCGACCCGAGAGCGGCGGGCACGTGAGCGTCGCTGCCTGCCCCCGGCGCCAGGTTCCAGGCCTGGGCGAACTCGGCGGCCCGATGGTTGGGGTGCTCGAGCGAGGTCTTGGCGTTGCGTACCTCGAGGGCGTCCAGGCCGCCGTCGGCGGCCAGGCCCACCAGCACGTCGTCGCGGAGGCGGTGCCGGAGCTCGTCGAAGGGGTGGGGAACGTAGACGAGCCCGCCCTGGTCCCGGATGGCCTGGACCACCTGCGTGGCGCTCAGGCCAGGGGTCACCCGCTCGCTCAGGAACAGGCCGATCACCTCTCCCACCGGCGTACGGCACTCCTGGCCGACCACCACCCGGCAGGGGAGGCGCTCGGCCAGCGCCAGGGCCCCGGCAACCGTCTGGTGGTCGGTGATGGCGAGGACGTCGATCCCGGTCTCCACCACGGCCCGGGCCAGCTCATCGGGGGTTGTGGTGGCGTCCCCGGACCACATCGTGTGGACGTGGCAGTCCACCCGGATCCGGCCTGGGGCGGCGGGCCGGGCCAGGTCCGGGTGGCGGGCGTCGGCCACGTCGGTCACGAGCCGCTGAGGCTGATGCCGTCCACCGCCAGGGTCACCCCGGCGGCGACACCGGGGAGCCACTCCAGGTCGGCTCCGACGGTGCGCACCTGGCCCAGCATGCGCTGCAGCGTCGAGGCGATGGTCACCTCCCGGACGGGCTCCGCCAGGGCGCCGCCACGGATCATGAGGCCCTCCGCGCCCACCGAGACGTCGCCGCTGACCGGGTTGACGCCCGAGTGCATGCCCGTGACCGACTGGACGAGCAGGCCCTCGCCGACCTCGGCCAGCAGGTCGTCCTGGGTGACGTCCCCCGGCACCAGTGCGAGGGCCCGGCACCCGACCCCGGGGGCAGTCCGGAACCCGCCGCGCACGGCCGAGCCGGTGGAGGCCAGGCCCGCCCGGCGCCCCGTATAGGTGTCGTAGAGGAACCCCCGAAGCACGCCGTCGCCGATCAACAGGTTGCGCCGGCAGGCCAGCCCCTCGGCATCGTGGGTGGCGGCCCCGTAGGCGGCGGGGTCGGTGGGGTCATCAACCAGGGTCAGA
>DASQQH010000546.1:0-3010 GCA_035643555.1 Acidimicrobiales bacterium
ATGCGGGGTCGCCCTGGTGGAGCCCCAACCACGTGCGCACCGCCCGGTGGCAGACCCGGGCGATGTCCCCCAGCGCCAGGGCTATCGTTCCCCCACAGGCAGCGTTCCACCCGAGTGGGACCTAATCACGACGCACGGTCCCTCAGCCGGCACGCTGGTACTGGCGGATCCCGGGGATCTCGTTGACGATCGGGACCCGCACCTTCTCCACGTCAGGCGGCGTGTCCGACGACTCGGTGATCACGGGGTTCCCGTCGCTCCACACGTGGGGGACCGAGACCATCTGGGCCTCCGAACGCGCCTCCTCCGCAGCGGCCGCTGCGGAGTGGCACGCGCTGATTCGGACACCCCCCGTTTTCGGCCCGGTGATCCCCCCGAGCTCAGGTCAATCCAGGTCCCAGACGACGGATCCTGCTTGGCCGCCGCCCGATTGGCGAGGATCTTGGCAGCAGAGCCGAGCGGGTAGAAGGACACGGTCGTCCCCGCATAGGACCCGAGGACGCCCTCCATCCCGCCGTCCTTGTTGTTTCGTGGGCACACAGATCGCATCGTTGGACGGCTCGTGCGCCTTCAGCTGACCAACGAACTGCCGGGGGCTCAACAGCTTCTTGGCGGCAGTCGTTGCCGTCTTCTTGGCGCCTTTGCAGCCGACGCCTGGCACCCCGCTCCGAGCCCGGCCATGACCGCCCGGCTAGAAGCCGATCACCCCCAGCAGCAACCACCATGCCAACTAGCGCGGCCCGAACCGTCCATCTTCTGGTTGCTCACTGCGCCTCCCACCTCCATCCGTTCGAGTCAACACAGGTGATCCTCTGGCCATCACCTGCGACTCCGCTCGCACCATGGTCTGAGGAGCGGCAGTACTCGCCGGGTTCGTAGCAGTTCCCCCCGCTGGTGCGGGGAGAACACCCCGAAGGCGCTGGAGCGGTGGTGGGCGGCGACGTCGGAGCGGGCGCTGCGGTTGTCGGGGGAGCGGCTGTGGTGGCCGGTGCGACATGGCCCACGACGGTGAAGCCCCACACCGGGTGAATCTCCATCCACCCGTGGTCCGCGTCGAGCACGTAGGGCCCAACGACGGTGACCCTGCTGCCGATCGGGGGCGTCCCGATGTCGGCCCCCGTGCAGATCCCGTAGCTGTAGCTCCCGTGCCCGGGCTTCGGTGCACGGCCCGGCGTGCACCCCGGCTGGTCCGCCGGGACGAGCTCGGTCACGAGGTCGCCGTGCTCGGCCATGTAGTTGGCGTGGTCGAGCAGGTGGGTCTCGCTGGCCGGCAGCCGCAGGTTGACGTGGATGTCCCCATCATCCTCGTGGCGCACCGCGACAACGGTCCCTGCCACCTGCATGCAGCGGTTCCGCACATGCAGCCGGTACGAGTGGTACACGTTCGCCAGTGGGTTCCCCGGGCGACAGCCGCTGGGCTCTCCCTTCGGCACAGTCGCTGGGGTTGTCGGTGCCGCCGTCGTCGTGGGTGCAACTGTCGTCGTGGGAGCAGGCTTGGTCGTCGTCGGCCTCTTGGCAGCGGTGGGCGCCTTGGCGGCCGACGGCTGACAGCCTGCTCCGAGCCCGGCCATCGCCAACGCCGCCACCACCGTCGCCCCCAGCCGCACCCCTCGTTTCACTCCGCTCCTCCAGCTCCCTGGTCTGTGTCCCCGCCGACCGCCACCCGCCGCAGCGACAACCTCGCTTCCGGGCGGTCGCGGTGAACGGCGTGGCCCACCACGTCGCTCACCGTCACCTCCCGGTGCTCACCACCATCCAGGGCGGGTGCCGGCCTCGCTGCCACGCCGGCCGGCAAGTGCCCGATCATGACGTCCCCGACCCGCACCTGTACAGCGTTTTCGTCAACTTTCGTTGTCCGGTTCCCGAACGAGGCGTCCCTCGACATTCGAGCTAGTCCCAACCAACTGGTCCCATCGGCTCGGCTCGATCGCCCGGAGCGTCTCGGGATACCCCGGGCCGAAGGTCACCCCCACCACCTTGGTCTCGAACTGTGACGGCAACGGTCTGCTCACAGCACCCACTCCGACTCGGCCAGCAGCTTGCCCAGGCGGTCCAGGGCTGATCGAGGCGTTCCTCCCGGGCGTCGAGCGCAAGGGGGGCAGCACCGAGGCCCTGGTCGCCAAGGTGGCATCCAGGCGTGAGCCCGACTCGGAGACTGACCCGGCCTCGTCCTTGAGCGCCGACGTCGAGGCTGAGGCCGACAACCAGCCCCCGCGTCGCCCGAGGGCCCGTTCGGAGGTGGGGAGCCCGTGGCGGGGAGCGACGTCGGGGTGTTCGAGTTCTCCTGCCAGGTGATGGAGGAGGCCGACCGGGGCCCACGTGGACAAGGTCACGGCCGAGCGGGGCTTGCACCGGCACCAGCCGATGAGCCGGGGGACCTACGAGGCCATCGAGAAGGCGATGGACGACGTCCCCGTCTGACCCCTGGGCGGCGCGGCCGAGTGGGCGGGAGGGAGAAGCCCACGTGGCGGACACCCTCATGCCCGGGGTGAAGCGGGCAGCCGGGCCTCTCAGCGGAGAGGAGCGGCGGCCGCCCTCCGCTCGGGAGCGAGCCCTAGTAGGGGGCCGTCGGAGGCGAGGCCCCGCGCACCTGGTCGGGGGACAGCGGGGCCAGCCAGGTCTTGCCTGACTGGCCCCGGATCCCCCCAGGACTCGCCCCCCAGCAGGTCCCTCGACCAGGTGGCTGGGGTCCCCGATCGTAGGGACCGCGGCGGCGCCTGTCGAGCGCGTGCTTCCCGGTGTTCTACGCCCGCCCGGCGACCGGAGGAAGGCAACCGTCGCCACCGGCCGACACCCCGTCCCGCTCGCCCCGCCGGGGCGTCCTCCGTCGCGGTGGGCGCCCCGGACCTCCTCCGCCTCGGCCAGGGCGGCGTCGATGTCGACCCCCGGCGAGGGTGTCGGCGGGGGCGGGGGTCACTGGGATCCGCCATGAGGGTGGGCCGGCCTCGCCAGTGGTGCCGGGCCTGTCTCTGGGGTTGGCCTCGGCATGTGCTGTGCAGGCGTGGGGGAG
>DASQQH010000547.1:0-4523 GCA_035643555.1 Acidimicrobiales bacterium
CAGGCCCCGCCGACCTTGTCCCTTTCCACCACCGCCACCGACAAGCCACCAGCCGCGGCGTAGAGGGCTGCCGCGTACCCCCCTGGGCCACCGCCGATGACAACGATGTCGTACGGCTCGGATCCCTGGACCGTGGGAACCACCTCCCGGTGTCGAACACGTCCGTAAGTCAGCCTAGAGCCTGCCCACCGAGCACCCCGCCCCGCCAGTTGGCGACCTCCGGGCTGCCGGGGGCTGTTCAGCCCACGTCGAGGTGCACCAGATAGGAGGCCCGCCCCTCGGGCCACCGGGTGGCGAGCACCAGGGTCCGCCGACCCCGCCCGGGTGTCACCTTGAAGCTCGTGGGGTTGGCGATCGGCAGCCGCCGGGGCGGACCACCGCCGGCGGGGGCGATGGTCACCGATGAGGGCTGGGCGGCGATGGCGAACTGGATGCCCACCGTCGCCCCCGACGGCACCCCCAGTACCGGGGGGGAGGGGCGGGCGGGCGAGGTGGCGGGGCGGCAGGGCCCCCGCCGGGACCAGCACCAGGAGACCAGCACGGCCGTCGCCTGGCCGCTGGTGGCGGCCAGCGTGACCTTGGGAGGGCTCGCCGGTCGGGCGGGCGTCGGATGACCCCCGGTCAACTGGCTGACGCCGAAGCCGATCGCCGCCGGCACGAGGGCCACCAGGGTGACCACCACCAGCAACCAGTACCGCCGACGAGGCGGGAGCGGTTGCGGCGGGCCCCAGGGAGAGGTCCGACCCCGGGCCATGGCCAGATGCTCCTGGACGGCCCGGCTACTTGGGCTGCATGCGCAGGCCCCCGTCCAGGCGGACGACCTCCCCGTTGAGGTAGCCGTTCTCGGCGAACTGGCCCACCAGCTTGGCGTACTCGTCGGGGACGCCCAGGCGCTTGGGGAACAGCACGCTCTGGCCGAGGGCCTGGCGGACCTCGTCGGGGAGCTGGCCCAGCAGGGGGGTGTCCATCAGCCCGGGGGCGATCGTCATGACCCGGATGCCAGCGGGCGCAAGATCCCGGGCGGCCGGCACGGTCATGCCGACGATGCCGCCCTTGGACGCCGAGTAGGCGATCTGGCCCACCTGGCCCTCGAAGGCGGCCACCGAGGCGGTGTTGACGACCAGCCCGCGCTCGCCGTCGGCCAGCGGGTCCAGCCCCGCCATGGCCGCCGCGGCCACCCGCATGACGTTGAAGGTGCCGATCAGGTTGACGTTCACCACCGTCTGGAACGGGTCCAGGTCGTGGGGGCTGCCGTCCTTGCCCACCACGCGGCTGGCCCAGCCGATGCCGGCGCAGCTGACGGCGATCCGCAGGGGACCTGCGTCGGCCGCCGTCTCCACGGCCTTGGTCACGTCCTCGGGGCTCGTCACGTCCCCGGCCACGAAGCGGGTCGCTCCCCCGAGCTCCCGGGCCAGGGCCTCCGCCTGCTCGGCGTCCCGGTCGAACACGGTGCACACCGCGCCCGCGGCCGTGAGACGCCGGACGGTCGCCTCGCCGAGCCCGGATGCTCCCCCGCTGACCACTGCCGCCGTGCCGTTGATGTCCATGGGTCCGACTGTAGGGAGGGTCCGGAACCAGCGCCAACACGCCGTCTTGGCTCAGGACCCCCGCCTGGGGGACTGGCTGGTCGCCGCCTCCACCGCCAGGCGGTCCACGAACTCGTTCACCGGGTCCCCCGCGTGGGCTTTCACCCAGGCGAAGCGCACCTGTCCCCGCCCCCGGACCTGGTCCACCAGGGGCCGCCACAGATCCTGGTTGGCCACCGGCCGGCCCCTGGCGTTCCGCCAGTTGCGGGCCTCCCACCCCGCCCACCAACGCTGGCGGAAGCAGTTGACGACGTAGGTGGAGTCGCTCATGACCTCGACGGGGCCGGCCACGGCGCCGAGGGCTTCGAGCACGGCGGTGATCTCCATGCGCTGGTTCGTGGTCCAGGGGTCCGGGCCGCTGGCGAACCACTCGCCAGGGTCCCCCCCGGGGGTCGGCACCGCCCAAGCCCAGCCGCCCGGCCCGGGGTTCCCCAGGCAGGCCCCGTCGGTGTACACGATCGTGGGGGTGGTGGCGTTCACCGCCACAGCATGGGCGCCGGGCCCCACCCGGTGGCAAGGCACGGTCCCACCGACGGCCCCCGGCGATGGTGCCACCACCGCGCCTCGGTTACCCGACGAGCGGGTACAGCGCGAACATGGAGCATGTGATCTTCGACGGTTTCTCCCACCAGCTTCCCGACATCGATCCGGAGGAGACCTCCGAGTGGGTGGACTCCTTCGACGCCGTGGTGGAGACACATGGTCGCAACCGGGCCCGCTACCTGCTGATGCGCCTGCTGGAGCGCGCCCGTGGGTCCCAGGTCGGCTTCCCCGCCACCGTCTCCACCCCCTACATCAACACCATCCCACCCGAGTCCGAGCCCTGGTTCCCCGGCGACGAGCACATGGAGCGCCGGATCCGTGCCTACATCCGCTGGAACGCGGCGGTGATGGTCACCAGGGCCAACCACCGGGCGGGCATCGGAGGGCACCTGGCCACCTACGCCTCCTCGGCCAGCCTGTACGAGGTCGGCTTCAACCACTTCTTCCGGGGCAAGGACGACGGCACCGCGGGGGACCAGGTGTACTTCCAGGGCCACGCCTCGCCGGGCATCTATGGCCGCGCCTACCTCGAGGGCCGGCTCACCGAGTCCCAGCTCGACAACTTCCGCCAGGAGGTGGGCGGCGGGGGCGTGTCCTCCTACCCCCACCCCCGGAACATGCCCGATTTCTGGGAGTTCCCCACCGTGGCCATGGGGCTGGGGCCCATCCAGGCCGTCTACCAGGCCCGGTTCAACCGCTACCTGCACAACCGGCGCATCGCGGACACCTCGGGAACCCGGGTGTGGTGCTTCGTCGGTGACGGCGAGGTGGACGAGCCCGAGACCTTCGCCGCGCTCTCGCTGGCCGCCCGGGAGAAGCTCGACAACCTCACCTTCGTCATCAACTGCAACCTCCAGCGCCTGGACGGCCCGGTCCGGGGGAACGGGAAGATCATCCAGGAGCTGGAGGCGGTGCTGCGGGGGGCCGGGTGGAACGTGATCAAGGTCATCTGGGGGGCCAAGTGGGACGAGCTCCTCGCCCGTGACACCGACGGGGTGCTGGTCAACAAGATGAACACCACCGTCGACGGCGACTACCAGAAGTACGCCACCGAGTCGGGGGCCTACATCCGCGAGCACTTCTTCGGGCCGGACCCCCGGCTGCGCCGACTGGTCGAGCACCTGTCCGACGCCGAGCTGCAGACCCTCCCCCGGGGCGGGCACGACTACACCAAGCTGTACGCCGCGTACAAGGCGGCCACCGAGCACGAGGGCGCCCCCACCGCCATCCTGGCCCAGACGATCAAGGGCTGGACCCTCGGTCCCGACATCGAGGCCCGGAACGCCACCCACCAGATCAAGAAGATGAACCGGGACCAGCTGCGGGCCCTGCGGGACCGCCTGTACCTGCAGGAGGAGATCCCCGACTCGGCGCTGGAGGCCGAGGAGCCCCCCTACTACCGGCCGCCCGAGGGGTCCGAGACCCACGAGTACCTGATGGCCAGGCGCCGCGCCCTGCACGGCTCCCTGCCCAAGCGGGTGGTCCGGGGCAGACAGCTCCAGCCGGCCCACGACGACACCTTCGACGAGCTCCTCCAGGGCTCGGCGAAACAGGCGGTGTCGACGGGGATGGGCTTCGCCCGCCTCCTGCGCCAGCTGGTACGGGACCCCGAGATCGGTGACCGGGTGGTCCCCATCGTGCCCGACGAGGCGAGGACCTTCGGCTACGACTCCCTGTTCCGGGAGATCAAGATCTACGCCCCCTCCGGCCAGAACTACACCCCGGTGGACGCCGGCCTCCTCCTGTCCTACGCCGAGGCTCAGGACGGCCAGATCCTCGAGGAGGGCATCACCGAGGCCGGTGGGATCTGCGACTTCATCGCCGCGGGGACCGCCTATGCCAGCTGGGACCAGCCGATGATCCCCTTCTTCACCTTCTACTCGATGTTCGGCTTCCAGCGGGTGGGGGATCTGATCTGGGCCGCGGGCGACATCCGGGCCCGCGGCTTCCTCCTCGGGGCCACCGCCGGGCGCACCACCCTCGAGGGCGAGGGGCTCCAGCACGACGATGGCCAGTCCCACCTGCTGGCCACGGCCTGGCCCAACGTGGCCGCCTACGACCCGGCCTTCGCCTACGAGCTGGCCATCGTGGTCCAGGACGGCCTACGGCGCATGAGCGGGCCGAACCCCGAGGACGTCATGTACTACATCACCCTCTACAACGAGAACTACCTCCAGCCGTCCCCGCCCGAGGGCCGGGCCCGAGACGAGATCCGGGAGGGCGTCATCCGGGGCCTGTACCGCTACGCCCCCCGGCCCGAGAGCACCGAGGGCCAGGGGAACGGAGGGAGCAGGCGGGCCACCCTGCTCTTCTCGGGCACCGCGTGGTCGGCGGTCATGGAGGCCCGGGACATCCTGTGGAACGACTACGGGGTGGCCGTCGAGGCCTGGTCGG
>DASQQH010000548.1:0-3715 GCA_035643555.1 Acidimicrobiales bacterium
CCAGGTCGACACCCGTGAGGACGAGTTCCAGGCCCTGATCGACGCCGATCAGCGGATCGAGCCGAGGGACTGGATGCCCGAGGGCTACCGTCGGACCCTGGTCCGCCAGATCGCCCAGCACGCCCACTCCGAGATCATCGGGATGCAGCCGGAGGGGAACTGGCTCACCCGGGCGCCCTCGCTCAAGCGCAAGGCCATCCTCCTGGCCAAGGTGCAGGACGAGGGGGGACACGGCATCTACCTGTACAGCGCCGCCGAGACCCTGGGGACCAGCCGCGAGGAGCTGCTGGAGCTCCTCCACGTCGGGCGCCAGAAGTACTCCTCGATCTTCAACTACCCCACCCTCACCTGGGCCGACGTGGGCGCCATCGGGTGGCTGGTGGACGGGGCGGCCATCACGAACCAGATCCCCCTCTGCCGCTGCTCCTACGGCCCCTACGCACGGGCCATGGTGCGGATCTGCAAGGAGGAGTCGTTCCACCAGCGCCAGGGCTACGAGATCCTCTACACCCTGGCTCGAGGGACCCCCGCTCAGCGGTCCATGGCCCAGGACGCCATCGACCGCTGGTGGTGGCCGTCGCTCATGATGTTCGGCCCCCCCGACAAGGCCTCCGAGCACAGCAGCCAGTCCATGGCCTGGGGGATCAAGCGGCACTCCAACGACGACCTGCGCCAGCGGTTCGTGGACGTGACCGCGCCCCAGGCCGAGGTGCTCGGCCTGTCCCTGCCCGACCCCGATCTGGCCTGGAACGAGGAGCGCGGCCACTACGACTTCGGGGCCATCGACTTTGACGAGCTGGCGCGGGTGGTCCGGGGGGACGGCCCCTGCAATCGCCAGCGACTGGCCCACCGGGTGGCTGCCCACGAGGCCGGCCGGTGGGTCCGGGAGGCGGCGTTGGCCCACGAGGCCAAGCGGGCGGCGCGGTCGACGGAGGCGGCGTGAGCGCGTCGTCGGACGGCCTGGCCAAGGCCGAATGGCCGCTGTGGGAGGTGTTCGTCCGGGCCAGGCGGGGGCTGTCCCACCACCACGTGGGCAGCCTCCACGCGCCGGACGCCGAGCTCGCGTTGCGCAACGCCCGGGACGTCTACACCCGCCGTCAGGAGGGGGTGAGCATCTGGGTCGTGCCCGCCTCGTCGATCGTTGCCTCCTCGCCGGAGGAGAAGGACCCCTTCTTCGACCCGGCAGGGGACAAGGTGTACCGCCATCCCACCTTCTATGACCTGCCCGAGGGGGTTCGGCACCTGTGAACAGGGCCCCGACGGTGGCGGCGCAGCGGGACGTGGCGACCTATGCCCTCCGCCTGGGCGATGACGCCCTGGTGCTGGCCCAGCGGCTGTCGGCGCTGGTGACCACCCTGCCCCAGCTGGAGGAGGATTTGGCGGTGGCCAACCTGGCCCTGGACCTCCTGGGCCAGGCCCGCAGCCTTTTGTCCTACGCCGGGGCGCTCGAGGGGAACGGGCGCGGCGAGGACGAGCTGGCCTTCGAGCGGGACGAGCGGGAGTTCGTGCACCTGGGCCTGGTCGAGGTTCCCGACGCCGACTTCGCGGTGACCGTGGCCCGCCAGCTGGTCTTCTCCACCTACCAGCTCGCCCTCTACCAGGAGCTCACCTCGTCGACCGACGACGTCCTGGCCGGGGTGGCCGCCAAGGCGGTCAAGGAGGTCGCCTACCACCGGGACCACGCGGCGCGCTGGGTGGTGCGCCTGGGGGACGGCACCGAGGAGAGCCACGCCCGGATGCAGGCCGGCCTGGAGGCGGTGTGGCCCTACGTGGACGAGGTGTTCGAGGTGGACGAGGTCCAGGCCCGCCTGCAGCGGGGCGGCGTGGCGCCGGACCTGGCGGCACTGCGCCCCGAGTGGGACGCCTCGGTGGCCCGGGTCCTGGCCGAGGCCACCCTGGACCCGGTCGACACCACCTGGCACCCGAGCGGGGGGCGGCAGGGCCTGCACAGCGAGGCCTTCGGCTACCTCCTGGCCGAGATGCAACACCTGCACCGCTCCCACCCGGGTGCGCAGTGGTGAGCCGGGCGGATGCCCCGGACGACCCGGTGGCGACGGTGGCCGCGGCACGGGCGGCCGCCGGGAGCGTCTGCGACCCGGAGGTGCCGGTCCTCACCCTTGCCGACCTGGGCGTGCTGCGCTCGGTCGACCTGGCCGAGGACGGCCACCTCGTGGTGACCCTCACCCCCACCTACTCGGGCTGCCCCGCCATGGACGCGATCCGCGCCGACGTGGCCCAGGCCCTGGCGGACGCCGGGCTCACCGGGGCCGAGGTGCGCATGGTGGCCACCCCGGCGTGGACCACCGACTGGATGAGCGAGGAGGGCAAGGCCAAGCTGGCCGAGGCGGGCATCGCCCCGCCCGGACCGGTGGACCGCGGGCCCCGGGCCCAGGCGGTGGCCCTGGCCCCCCGCTGCCCCCGCTGCGGGGCCCGAGAGACCCGGGTGCTGTCGCCCTTCGGAGCCACCGCCTGCAAGGCCCTCCACGTCTGTCGGGGGTGCGGCGAGCCCTTCGAGGGGTTCAAGGCCCTGTAGTCCCCATGGCCACGACCGCGCCGCCCACCGCCACGTCGGAGCCTCCCCGCCACGCGGTCTTCCACCGCTTGGTGGTGGAAGACGTGGCAGCTGTCACCGACGACGCCATCGCCATCACCTTCGCCGTGCCCGAGCACCTGGCCCCCGCCTACCGGTTCACCCAGGGCCAGCACGTGGCCCTGGTCGCCCCGGAGGTGGGTGACGGGATCCGGCGCAACTACTCCATCTGCGCGCCGGCGACCTCCGGCCGGCTCCGGGTGGCGGTCAAGGCCCTCCCCGGCGGGGCGTTCTCCACCTGGGCCCATACCGAGCTTCGGCCCGGGGACGCCCTGGAGGTGATGACCCCCGCCGGGCGGTTCTTCACCCCCCTGGACCCCACCCAGGCCAAGCGCTACACGGCGATCGCCGCCGGGAGCGGCATCACGCCCATCCTGTCGATCCTGGCCACCACCCTGGAGGTGGAGCCGGCCAGCACCTGCACCCTCGTCTACCAGAACCGCACCACCGCCTCCATCATGTTCCTGGAGGAGCTGGAGGACCTGAAGAACCGGTACCCGGACCGCCTGGAGCTGGTGCACGTCCTCTCCCGCGAGCCCCAGCCGGTGGAGCTCTTCGAGGGTCGCCTGGACGGGGCGAAGCTCTCGGCGCTGCTGGGCGCCCTGATCCCCCCCGAGGTGGTGGACGAGTGGTTCGTGTGCGGTCCGGGGGCGATGGCCGATGAGGTCCGGTCCACCCTGGTGGACCACGGCGTGGCCCCGGCGCGGATCCATCGGGAGCGGTTCCACTCCGAGCCGGCGCCCGACCGGCGACCCGGGCCCGCCCCCGCCCCGACCGACGGGACGCCGAGTCGCCAGGTCACCGTGCGCCTGGACGGGCGGGCGTCCACCTTCCCCCTCGGGCCGGACCAGGTCCCCATCCTCGACGCCGCCCTCGCCGTGCGCCCCGACGCCCCCTTCGCCTGCAAGGAGGGGGTGTGCGGCACGTGCCGCGCCCGGCTGGTGGAAGGCACCGTGCGCATGGACCATCCCGACGCCCTGGAGGCCGACGAGGTGGCCGCCGGCTTCGTGCTCGCCTGCCAGTCCCATCCGACCAGCGATCGCGTGGTGCTGGACTTCGACCAGTAGGGGGTGGCGGACCGGGCCGGGGCACCCGCGAGACTGGAGGGATGCAGCGGGTCCCGAC
>DASQQH010000549.1:0-2010 GCA_035643555.1 Acidimicrobiales bacterium
GGCATGGGCGCCGACGTGGCGGCCACCCGGTCCACCGGCCCCGGGTGGCTCGGTGCCCGAAGCTGCCCGGCCACGATGTCCCGCGTCCACGCTTCCGGGGGTCGCCCCATTGCCGGCCCGACCTGGCGGGGACCGACTGCCCGGCGCCCGCGCACGCCGTTGTGGTCTGCCCGCGGGGACGCACCGGTCCACCCACAGGGCCCATCGGGCGCCGCCCGGGCCAGGACGGGACCAGGGGGCAGGGGTGCAGCCTCGGGTGCCACCCGATCGGGGGTGGTCGCCAGGGCCTGGCCGGCTACCGGCTCCCCGGCGCCATCCGCTACGGAGGGGAACGTCGCAGGCCAGGGCGGTCCGGGCCGGTGACATGCTTCCCGGTGGGGATGCTCCTTGTGGAACTGTTGACATCTAGAGACCAGAGGCCTACGCTGCGCGAAGTGCTGGGGGTGGAGTGTCGCCAGGGTCAGCCGGCGGCGAGACACCTCAGGGGGGGATATGCGGATCGATCCTTGGATCGTTGGCCGACGTGCGAGCCGGTCCCGGAGGTGTCGCCGCGGGCTGGCGGTCGGGGCGGCAACCCTGGCGGGCACCGTCGCTGGCCTGGGTCTGCTGCCCATGGCCCCAGCGGGCGCCACCACCTGTGGAGTGGGATCAAGCTGCACGTTCGACGGCACCGTCACCCTGGCGTCCGGAACGATCACCCTGACGGCGCCGGACTCCCTGGCCTGGTCCGCCCCCTTGACCGGGCTCGACCAGCACGTGGTCGATGCAAACCCCCCGGACCAGCGTCTCGAGGTGGTGAACGCGCTCGGCGTGAACGCCACCTGGAACATCACGGCCGCGGCCACCCAGTTCACCAGCGGCACCAACACGCTCCCGGTCTCGGGAACCCTGTCGATGAACGGCAGTCTCAGCGACTACACCTCGCCCAACGCGCCCACCCCGACCTGCTTCACCGGCTCCACCTGCTCGCTCCCGACCAACGCCGTCTCGTATCCGCTCCCCATCGCCACCGACGGCACGGCCGTGACCGTCTTCGACAACACCAACGACACGGTGGGTCGGGGGCATATCGTCATCGGCAACTTCGACGGCGGACTGCCGATCGGGTGGTGGGTCAACATACCGGGCAGCGCGGCTGCCGGCGCCTACACCTCGCACTTCACCATGGCGATCACCACCGGTCCGTGACCCGGCACCGCTGTCTCGTCATTCACCCTGAGATGAGCCCCCTCGCCGACGGGGCCCGGGCAGGCGGCCGGCGCGAGCGGGGGAGCGGTCCCCGCGAAGCATCGCCCGACCGGGCGCCCCGGTGGCAGGAGCGGTCCCCGAGGGGCCTGGCGGCCCCACCTCTTCGCGCATTGTCGTCCGAGGCCGCCGGCGGGGCCCACCTCCGAGAGCCGCCGCGCTGACGATCGCTGGGGCCCATGGCACTGGGGAGGGGGCTGTTCGGAGGACTGGCCGTCGCCGTCGTGGTGGGGCTCACGGCCCTCGCCGTCGGGGCCCCCCGGCCCGCCGGCGCCACGACGGTCGGCGCCCCGGCCTGGTCGGCCTCGAGCACCACCGCAGGCGACAGCGGGGTCACCGACACCTACCGGTTCACGGCGGCCACCGACGCCACCGTGTCCCGGGTCACCATGACCGTCCCCCCGGGCACGGGGGGCCACCCGGCGGTGGGGACGGTGAGCCCGGGGGGCCTCGCCGGGGGCAGCGTCTCCCTGTCCGGGACCACCCTCACCTATTCGTTCCCCCCGACCAGGCTGGCCGCGGGCACCCGGGTGTCGATCACGGTCTCCGGGCTCACCAACCCCGGGGCCCCCGGCTCCTACACCTCCACGATCACCACGGCCCGGGGGTCCTCCCCGGTCGACTCGGGGACCACCCCGGCGGTGACCTTCACCGGGGACCCACCGACCGGGCACGGCCCGGGTGCCGGCGCCGCCACCGCCCAGGCAGGACAGCGGAGCCCGCCCACAACGGGCGGCTCGGCCACGTCGCTGGGCGCCCCGGCCT
>DASQQH010000550.1:0-2207 GCA_035643555.1 Acidimicrobiales bacterium
GCGGCCGTCGCCGGCCACCACGGCCTGGGAGATCAGCCGCTCGTACCGCAGCCGGTTCTCGATCTCGCCCGGGGCCACGTTCTTCCCCGCGGCGGTGACGATGAGGTCCTTCACCCGGCCGATCACCCGCAGGTAGCCGTCGGCGTCGAAGGTGCCGAGGTCGCCCGAGTGCATCCACCCCTCGGCGTCGATGAGGCGGGCGGTGGCCCGGTCGTCCCCGAAGTAGCCGGGGATCACGTGGCCGGCCCGGACCAGGATCTCCCCGTCCGGTGCCAGGCGGACCTCCACGCCGGGCAGCGGCGGCCCGACGGTGCCGGGTCGCACCCGGCCCAGGGGGTTCATGGAGGTGAGCCCGCAGTCCTCGGTCTGGCCGTACTCCTCGGCGATCGTGAGGCCGATGGCGGCGAACCACGACAGCAGGGGGGGGTGTGCCGGGGCCGCCCCTGACACCAGCACCCGGGCCCGGTCCAGGCCCAGCTTGCGGCGGATCGTGGCCCCGATGACAGGGTCCAGGGCCAGGTGCTCGAGGCCGGCCCCCACCCCGGCGCCACCGGCGGCCACGGTGGCGGCGTTCCGCAGGTAGGCGCCGGTGAGGTGTCGCAGGGGCGGGGGCTGGGCCTCCACAGCCGCCAGCACCCCCTCCTGCAGCTTCTCCCACACCCGGGGGACGCCCAGGAACACCGTGGGACGGCACGCCACCAGGTCGTCGCCGACGGTCGCCAGGCTGCGGGCGAACCAGGTCTCGCCCCCCGACACGAGCTGGCCCAGATGGCTGGTGATCCGCTCGGCGATGTGGCTGAGGGGCAGGTAGGAGATGAAGCGGTCCTCGGGCCCGATCGGCACCACCTGGGTGACGCTTCGCACCCCCGACATGATGTTCCCGTGGGTGATCATCGCCCCCTTGGGCGGGCCGGTGGTCCCGCTGGTGTAGACAATGGTGGCCAGGTCACCAGGGGCCACCTCCCTCATCGGGGGTGTGGGGCCGTCGGCGGACGCCAGCTGGGCGAAGGGGACGATCAACCCGTGGTCCAGGCCACCGGTCGGCCCGAAGAGGACCACGTGCTCAAGGTCGGGGAGCTCGTCGCGGCGGAGCAGGACCTTGGCCGCCAGGCCCGGGTCCTCGGCGAAGCACACCCGGGCACCCGAGTGGCGGAGCAGGTAGGCCAGCTGGCTGGACGAGGCGGTCACGTAGAGGGGCACCGAGACCGCCCCGGCGCTGATCACCCCCAGGTCGGCGAGGTGCCACTCGACCCGGTTGCCCGAGAGGATCGCCACCCGGTCGCCGGGCCGGATCCCCAGGCCGCCCAGGCCGGCGGCCACCGCGGCCACCGCCGCCCCGTAGTCCCGCCAGCTCATGGTCCGCCACCCGCCCTGGTCCCAGTGCCGCAGGGCGGGGGCGTCGCCCCGGGTGGCCACGTTCGTCCGGAAGGCCGAGACGATGTCCGGCGCGGCCAGGGCCTCGGGTGCCGGGGGGGTCCCCGGGCGGCGGTGCAGGATGGTGGCGGTCATCGTCTCCCTCCGTTGCGGGTGCTCCGGGCCAGGGCGTCCAGCTGGGAAAAGCCCTTCTCGATGCCCCGGGCGAGCACCTCGAGGTCGGAAAAGCGGTCCCGGTCGGCCCACAGCCCCAGGGTGAGGCGGTGCTCGTAGGAGAGGATCCCGACGCTCACCGTCAGGTTCCGGGCCAGGGGCACGATGGGGAACACTTCGAGCATCCGGGCCCCCATGAGGTAGAGGGGCACCGGGGGGCCCGGCACATTGGTCACCACCAGGTTGACGAGGGGTTGGTGGTGGACCAGACGGGCCAGGGCGGCCACGGCGGGCTCCGGCCAGTGCTCGGGGACCGCGAGCAGGGCCGCGGAGAGCTCGGCCTGGTGATGGTCCTTGGCGGCCCGGGTGGCGGCGCTGACCGCCCTGAACCGGGCCTCGGGGTCGGCCTGGTCGGTGGGAAGGGCCACGATCATGGCCGCCACCCGGTTCCCCAGGGCGCCGTGCTCGTCCTCCCGCCGAACCGAGACGGGCACCAGGGCGTGCACCGTCCCGGGATGGAGCTCCTCGTGGCGGCTGGCCAGCAGGTCCGACAGGCCCCCGGCCACCGCGCACAGCGACGCGTCGTTCACCGTGCCCCCGAGGGCCCGGGCGGTGGTCCGGGTCCGGTCCAGCGACCGGCGGATCACCCGGTACCGCCGACGGGTGCCGACCGGGTCGTT
>DASQQH010000551.1:0-4192 GCA_035643555.1 Acidimicrobiales bacterium
CAGATCCGGGGGGCGGGCAACCTGCTGGGCCGGGACCAGTCGGGCCACGTGGCCGCGGTGGGCTACGACCTCTACGTCCAGATGGTGAGCGAGGCGGTCTCCGAGCTCAAGGGTGAGGAGCCCCGGGAGCCGGCGGAGATCAAGCTCGAGCTCCCCGTGGTGGCCAACCTGCCCTCCGACTACGTGGCCCGCGAGGACCTGCGCCTCGAGGCCTACCGGCGGCTGGCGACGGTCACCTCGCCGGCGGAGGTGGACGATATCGGGGCAGAGTGGGCCGACCGCTACGGCCCGCCCCCCCCGGAGGCCGGGGCGCTCCTGGAGGTGGCCCGGCTGCGGGCCGAGTGCGTGCGGACCGGGGTGCGGGAGGTCACGGTCGTGGCAAACCGGCGTGGCCCGGGCAGGGACGGCGCCGGGGGCACCGTTCGCCTGTCGCCGATCACCCTGCCGGCGAGCGCCCAGGTGCGGCTGCGCCGGCGGTATCCCAAGGGGGTGTACAAGGAGGACCTCTCCCAGCTGGTGGTGCCGCTGCCGGGGGACTCGCCCCCGGTGCGGGCGGTGATCGACCTCCTGGGGGAGCTGGTTCCGGCGCCCGCCGCGTAGGTCCGACGACAGGACCCTGGCGGTCCCCCGACGGTCCGGGGCCCGTCGGCGGGGCCCACCCGCCCGCCGCCGTTCCGTCTGCCGGGGCGTTCCCCGCACCGACCCAGCCGAGGACGGTCAGGGCGCCGGGCGCAATCCCCTGAGGAGACCACGGATGCCCCTCGCCACGGCGTCCCGGGTCGTGGTTGGATCGGCGGCGCCGGCGATGAGCATGGCGCCGCGGGTGAGGGCGCCCAGGAGGAGCGGGGCCAGGACGGCCGGGTCGTCGATGTCCAGCCGGCCGGCGCCGGCGGCACGGCGCAGCGCCGCCTCCACGGCGGTGACGGCGTGGCGCTCATCGAGCTCGATGGAGCGAGCCATGCCGAGGACCGCCGGTGCGTCGGTGACGAGTACCTGCTGGACGGCGGGCTGCAGGACGGCGTCGAGGAAGGCCTCGACGCCGCGGGAGAGCGCCTCGATCGGGTCGTCTTCCTCCTCGGCGGCCGCGGTCGACGCCGCCGAGAGCTCGCGGTGGAGCTCCTCGACCACCTCCTCGAACAGCGCCCGCTTGGTCGGGAAGTGGTGGTACAGGGCGCCGGTGGTGACCCGGGCCTGGTGGGCGAGGTCCTCGACCGACGTGCCGGCGAAGCCGCGCTGGCCGAACAGGCGGCGTCCGGCGGCGATGAGGGCGCCCCGGGTCTGTTGGACCTGCTCGGCACGGAGTGAACGACCCATCCCGTTGGTCACCCAACCTGGTGTCTTGGCGGCGCGGCGGTCGATGGCCTTGGAGGGACCACCACACTGTGACATAGTGCTGCTATGACACATAGTACTGCTACGGTGAGCGGGCGCGGTTGCGCACCTGTGACGCCCCGATGAGCACCTCCCCGATGACCCTGGACCTGGTGCGGGCTGCCATCACCGACGCCGCCACGCGGGCCGCCGCTGTGGTGCGGGGCGCCCGGGCGTCGTCGATCCCCGTCCCCGGCCTCGAGTGGACGGTGGGTGAGACCGCGGCCCATCTGGTCGTCGAGACCCGCGAGTACGCGGCGCTGCTCCGGGGAGGCCCGGACGCCGCACACCAGCCGGCAGCGACGCCGGAACCCCTCGGCCCGGCCTCCCGCAGTGCCGCCCTCAACGCCAGGCAGCTCCAGGACTATCCGGAGCGGGAGCTGGGCCCCCTGGCGGACGCCATCGAGAGCGCGGCCGAGTCCTTCGTTGGGGCCGCGTCCTGCCGGCCGCCCGAGGACCGGCTCCAGGTCACCAATGGGCTCACGATGTCAGTGCCCACCATGTGCAAGGTGATCCTCGGGGAATGCCTGGTTCATGGATTCGACATGGCGCGGGCCACCGGCCAGCCGCTGCGACTTCCCCGATCCGACGCGCTCGCGGTGATCGACGGTGTGATGACCCTGGTCCCCGAGTACCTCGATCCCCGGACCGCCGGCGCCGTGCGCGCCACCTACGAGCTGCGGTTCCGCGGCGGGCCACGCTACCGCCTGGCCATAGACCACGGACACGGCGAGATCGCCGCCGCCGGCGGTCCCGTGGACTGCACGATCCTCGCCGATCCCGTGGCGTTTCTCCTCGTCGGCTACCGCCGCGCCAGCCAATGGAGCCAGATCGCACGGGGCCGGATGCTGGCCTTCGGCCGCAAGCCGTGGCTGGCGGCGAGGTTCGGGTCGCTGCTCACCAGCGTGTGAGTGGGGAGTGGGCCCCGGCGCCAGCGCCGCTCCAGACCGGCGAGCTCGGATGATCCACCCCACGGCGGTGTGACCACGCCCCGGCGGGCGGTCGCCGGGGCGTGGTCACCCGGGTGGTGTGGCGTCAGCCCTGGCGGTGGGGGACGAACTCCTGGGCCTTGGTCCGCATCCCCTCCTTGATGACCCCCCAGGCGTCGGCGTCGCCCTGGGCCAGGGCGGTGGCCGCCGACTTCATCTGCTCCAGCGTGGCGTGGGGGGGGATGGGCGGGATGTTGGGGTCGCAGCGCACCTCGAGCAGGGTGGGCCTGTCCGCAGAGAGCGCCTTGTCCCAGGCGGGGCCGAGCTGGGCGGGGTCGTCGACGTACTCGCTGGCCAGCCCAAGGCTCCGGGCAAAGTCGGCGAAGGGGACGTCGGGGACCCACTGGGACTCGAGGAACCGGGGGGCTCCGGCCATGGCCCGCAGCTCCCAGGTGACCTGGTTGAGGTCCTGGTTGTTGATGACGGCCACCACCAGCCTCGGGTCACGCCACTGCTCCCAGTAGCGCTTGACCGTGATCAGCTCTGCCATGCCGTTCATCTGCATCGCCCCGTCGCCGGCGAAGACGATGACCGGCCGGTCGGGATAGGCGAACTTGGCCCCGATCCCGTAGGGCATGCCGGGGCCCATGGTGGCCAGGGTCCCCGACAGCGAGCCGCGCATCTGGCCCCGGAACCGCAGGTTGCGGGCGTACCAGTTCGCCGCGGAGCCGGAGTCGGCGGTGACGATGGCGTTCTCGGGCACCCGGGTGTCGAGCTCGCTGAACACCAGCATGGGATTGACCGGGTCGGCCTTGACGTGGGCCTCCCGGTCCATGGTCTCCCACCACCGGGCGACGTTGGACTCGACCTGGTCCCGCCAGGAGCGGTCCTGCTTGCGGGACAGGTGGCCGATGAGCGCCCGGAGCGTGGACGCGGCGTCCCCGACCAGGTTGACCTCGTAGGGGTAGCGCATCCCGATGAACGAGGGATCGATGTCGATCTGCACCCCCCGGGCCTGGCCCAGGGGAGGCAGGAACTGGGAGTAGGGGAAGCTGGCGCCCACGGTCAGCAGCGTGTCGCAGTCCCGCATCAGCTCGTAGCTGGGTCGGGTGCCGAGCAACCCGATCGCCCCGGTGACGTAGCCGAGGTCGTCGGAGAGCACGTCCTTGCCCAGCAGGGCCTTGGCCACCCCCGCCCCCAGGAGCTCGGCCACCTCGGCCAGCTCGGACGCGGCCCCCCGGGCCCCCTGGCCGGCGAGGATGGCGACCCGGCTCCCGGCGTTGAGCACCTCGGCCGCCCGGCGCACCCCCTGGTCGTCGGGGTCCACCTTGGCCAGGTCCACCCCCAGGCTGGACGGGACCATCTTGAACTCCTGGGGGGGCGGGGAGTACTCGAGCTCCTGGACGTCGGCGGGGAGGATGATCGCCGTCACCGTGCGCCGTCCCTGGGCCGTGCGGATGGCCCGGTCCACCACGTTGGGGAGCTGCTCGGGGACCGTGACCATCTGCACGTAGTCGCCGGCAACGTCCTTGTACAGGCTGATCAGATCGATCTCCTGCTGGTAGGAGCCGCCCATGGCGCTGCGGTTGGTCTGGCCCACGATCGCCACCATGGGGACGTGGTCGAGCTTGGCGTCGTACAGACCGTTCAGCAGATGGACGGCCCCGGGGGCCGAGGTGGCGGCGCAGACACCCAGGCGTCCGCTGAACTTGGCGTAGCCCACCGCCTGGAAGGCCGCCATCTCCTCGTGCCGGGCCTGGATGAACGCCGGGTCGTTGTCCGCCCGCCCCCAGGCGGCCAAGAGGCCGTTGATGCCGTCGCCCGGGTAGCCGAACACGGTGGTGATCCCCCACTCACGGAGTCGTTGCAAGAGATAGTCAGCGACGTTCTGT
>DASQQH010000552.1:0-2250 GCA_035643555.1 Acidimicrobiales bacterium
GCCTTCCAGCCCCCGCCGGGGACCTTCGCCTGGATCCACACGGGGTGGCCCTCGGCCCTCACCCAGCAGTGGAAGGCCGGGGCCTACGGGCCCATGACCAAGGGCATGGTCATGGCCTTCCAGGCCGACCACGGGATGCACCCCAACGGCCAGATCACCGCCGGGCTGTGGCAGGCCCTGTTCAAGGCCTGGGCCGCCCACCAGGTGAACACCGGGGGCTACAACTACGCCTACGTCTCCAAGGCCAGCCCCGAGACCTTCACCCTGTGGCACGACGGCCACCAGGTCATGTCCACCGCCGCCAACACCGGGATCGCCTCCCGTCCCACCAACGACGGGACCTTCCCGGTCTACGAGCGCCTGCGCAGCCAGGTCATGCGCGGCACCAACCCCAACGGGACCCCCTACGCCGACCCGGTGCAGTACGTGGCCTACTTCAACGGGGGGGACGCCGTGCACTACATCGCCCGGTCCTCCTATGGCCACCCCCAGTCCCTCGGGTGCGTGGAGCTCCCCCTCAACCAGGCGGCGCAGGCCTGGCCCTACCTCACCTACGGCACCCTGGTCACCGTGGCGGGGTGACGGCCCGACCGGACGGGCACCCGACCCCGGTGGGCGCCCCGACGCGCAGCCGCCCGGCGGGCCGAGCCCGCCGGGCGGTGCGTATGGCCGTGGGCGAGCCCGCCCCGGCCGGGTTCAGTAGCGGTAGGCCTCGGGCTTGTACGGCCCCTCGACGGGGACCCCGATGTAGTCGGCCTGGTCCTTGGTGAGGGTGGTGAGGCTGACCCCCAGGGCGTCGAGGTGGAGCCGGGCGACCTTCTCGTCCAGGTGCTTGGGCAGCACGTGCACCCCCGTGGGGTACGACTGGGCCCGCGTGAACAGCTCCACCTGGGCCATGACCTGGTTGGTGAACGAGCTCGACATGACGAAGCTCGGGTGGCCGGTGGCACAGCCCAGGTTGAGGAGGCGGCCCTCCGCGAGCACCACCACCGCGTGGCCGTCGGGGAACACCCACTTGTCCACCTGGGGCTTGATCTCCACCTTCTCCACGCCCGAACGCCGGGCCAGGCCCGCCATGTCGATCTCGTTGTCGAAGTGGCCGATGTTCCCCACGATCGCCTGGTGCTTCATGCCGGCCATGTGCTCGGCGGTGAGCACCATGCGGTTGCCCGTGGCGGTCACGAAGATGTCGACCTCCCCAAGGACCTCTTCCACCGTTGCCACCCGGTAGCCGTCCATGGCCGCCTGCAGGGCGCAGATGGGGTCGACCTCGGCGATGATGACCCGGGCTCCCTGGCCCCGCAGCGACTCCGCGCACCCCTTGCCCACGTCCCCGTAGCCGCACACCAGGGCCACCTTCCCACCGATCAGCACGTCGGTGGCCCGGTTGATGCCGTCGATCAGTGAGTGGCGGCAGCCGTACTTGTTGTCGAACTTGGACTTGGTCACCGAGTCGTTGACGTTGATGGCCGGGAAGAGGAGCTCGCCACGCTGGGCCCGCTGGTAGAGGCGGTGGACGCCGGTGGTCGTCTCCTCGGTCACGCCCCGGATGCCGTTGGCGATCCCCGTCCACCGGTGGGGGTCCTCGGCGAGGGACCGGGCCAGCAGGCCGAAGACCACCGCCTCCTCCTCGTTCTCGGCGGTGCCGGCGTCGGGGGCGGCCCCCGCCTTCTCCACCTCCACGCCGGTGTGGACCAGCAGGGTGGCGTCACCCCCGTCGTCGAGGATCAGGGTCGGCCCTCCCTCGGGCCAGGTGAGGGCCGCCTGGGTGCAGGCCCAGTACTCCTCCAGGCTCTCGCCCTTCCAGGCGAACACCGGCACGCCCTTGGGGTCCGTCGGGGTCCCCGGGCCGACCACCGCGGCGGCCGCCGCGTGGTCCTGGGTGGAGAAGATGTTGCAGGACGCCCACCGGACCTGGGCCCCCAGGGCGACCAGGGTCTCGATGAGCACCGCGGTCTGCACGGTCATGTGCAGCGAACCCGAAATCCGGGCGCCCTTGAGCGGCTTGACCTCGGCGTACTCGCGGCGCAGCGACATCAAACCCGGCATCTCATGTTCGGAAAGCCGTATGTCCCGGCGGCCGTAATCCGCCAACGACAGGTCGGCGACCTTGAACTCGATCCCGTTGCGAACGTCGGGGGTCAGCGGCTTTTCCGTCGTCGTCATAGTGAGGGCCCACTCTTCTCTTCGTCGGTCAACTACTTAGCTCACATATACATTAGTCCTGCGGCAGCAGGCGTGCGACGGGAG
>DASQQH010000553.1:0-6296 GCA_035643555.1 Acidimicrobiales bacterium
GAGGGTCGGTGGCATGTGGCTGGTGACGGCGGTGGTCAAGCCGTTCCGCTTCGACGAGGTCAAACAGGCTCTGGAGGACCAGGGGGTAACCGGGCTCACCGTCGCCGAGGTCCAGGGCTTCGGCCGCCAGCGGGGCCACACCGAGGTCTACCGGGGGGCCGAGTACACCGTGGACCTGGTGCCCAAGGTGCGGATCGACGCCGTGGTGGACGACGATCTCCTGGAGGCGACGGTGGAGGCGGTGGCCACCGCGGCCCGGACGGGCAAGATCGGCGACGGCAAGGTCTGGGTCACCCCGGTGGAGGAGGTGGTCCGGATCCGCACGGGGGAGCGAGGGGCCGACGCCCTGTAGTGGTCTCGCCGACCTGACCTGGGATCAGGGCGACGTCGCACCGACCCACAAGGCGACCCGGGCCGGGCGACGTTGCGGGCGGCGTCGAGGCCGCCGTGGTCGGTATGCCCACCGCGACGACACCCGGGCGCCGCCCGGGCGACCCAACCTCCCACGCCCCACGGGCCTGGGAGGCGTGATGGGCGCGACACCCACCGGGTCCCCACCACCAGGTCCAGCTTGTCGGTGACCAGGTGGAGCTCCGCCCACCCCGGACCGAGGACGGGCCGGTTGCGGGCGACGCCACTTCCCGGGAAGCGCTGGTCCCTCGGGCCGGGCGAGCCATGGCAGCCACCGCCAGGGTCTCGTGGCAGATCACCTCCTGGGTCCGCCGGGGAGCGGGCGGTCCTGTGCGCGTGGTCCAGGTGGGCAGGCCCGTGTCGCCCGCCGCCGGGCCAGCCGCCGCCCGGCACGGGGGCACCCTGGGTTCGGGAGCGCTGTCGGGTGCAGCGTCCGCATGGCTGAGCTCATCGAGGTCGGCCCTCGGAGGGTCCCGGTCCCCGGGTGGGCCAATGCCCCTGGTCCCCCAACCGTGGCTCCTGCACAACCCCTGGCATGGATGGGCCGCCGGAGCTGCAGCAGAACCGGCACTGGAGGACGCCCGTGTGGGCCCTGCGGGTGGGGGCTGGCCGTCGTCATCGCGGGCGTCACAGCCCAGGTGCCGGGGTCCACGCCGTGGGTCCTGGCCGCCGGCATGATCACCTGGCTCGCCGCCGCCGTCACGTCGACCGGGTTCCTCTGGGCCCGGCACGAGCTTCGTCGCGGCCCGGGTACTGGTCGATGCGGCTCATGCTCGTCAACGACACGCTCCACGCCCGGTCGCCGGCCCAGCCGTCCTGACGACACCCCCGGCCGGGCGCACTGTCCCTGGGACCACCCGACGAGCGCAGGGCACCGGCTCCCTGAGCAGGTGGAAGGTCCGCGAACGGTCGCGAGCCGGTGCCACGTGCGGGGCGCCGGTCCCCGGGGTAAGCCGGTGGCCCGCCCGGGCGGCGGTGGCCACCACCCCCAGATGGAAAGACGGCGCGCACCCGGAGGCGTAGCCTGGTGGCGTGGCCGTGCGCTGTGACCGCCGAGCGGGCCCTGCCCGGGGGGTGGCCTGAGTGCCGGAGGGACGGGACCGGGACGCCGGGACGGGCTACCTCGAGCACCTGAGCCCCACCGACCTGGACCTGCTCGAACGGGTCACCGGCATCTCGGTCCGCCACCGTCCCGAGGCCGTGGAGCACGCCCTGGGGCGACCGGCAACCGTCGAGGCGGTGTTCCCCGGCCGGGACCCTGACCCGGGACGGGCGGGCGGGGAGGAGCAACTCCTGGCCGCCACGCCCTTCCTCGTCTTCGCCGTGGCCGTCCACCAGACCGTCGCCGAGCTGGAAAGCGCCCGGTTCGTGGAGGAGTGGTTGGGCCCCCGCCAGCGGGTGCCGGTCTTCGACGCGGCCGAGCTGCGGGACTTCGCCGACCAGCCCCTGCTCCGGCTCTTCCTCGCCGAGCTGCTGGCCTCCTACACCCACGTGGCCAGCGGGGTGGTGTGGACCAGGACCGCCCGAGGGTGGCGGCGTCAGCGGTTCAACGAGCTGGACCCCGTCCGCCTGGCCGCTCTCCTGGAGGTGGTGCCTGAGCCCGAGGCGCCCGGGGTCTACCGGCGCCTCGGCGACCTGGCCCTCTTCCTCACCGGGGTCTTCCCCGACCACACCGCTCGCTACCCGTTGGGCCAGATCGGCACCCAGCGGCTTCTGCGTACCACCGGCGCCGAGGACCCCGCCCCCAGCCCCGGCGGGCTCCCGAGGGGCGTCGCCGCCCCCGGGGCGGTCGCCCTGTTCGAGGAGCTCGGTCGGCGTTGGTACCACCTGGCGGCGACCGAGGCGCCCGTGAAGACCGGCAGCGTGCGAGTCCTCGGCCAGCTCGCCGCCCGCTTCGACCAGGCCCGGCGGGTGCTCAACCTGGTCACCGAGCGCTACCTGTTCCGCTGGCGCGACCACTGGTTCCCCTCCCCGGGGGGGTGAGCCCGGGCCGGTCTCCCCTCGCCGGTGCCCGACCGGGCCGGTGAGCGACCCGACCCGCGCCGGCGAGCCCGGTTCCTGCCACCCGCGGCGGGCCTGGGTCGGCCCGATCCCCCGGGCTCCCCGTCGCTGCCCGCACGGCTCCTCCCGGCCACCCCGACGTCGGTGTCGGGAACGAGGCGCCCGGCGCACGCCTGCCCGTCGGGAGCCAGTGACCGCGGGGACCTCCCGGGACCGGGCGGCGGTCGGCCAACCCCCCGTGCCGGTGAGGTCGCCCGAGATGGCCCTGACGGCCAGCGCGTCGACCCTCGCCCGAGGCCCCCGCCGCACGGCACGGGACGCTTCTGGCCGAGTCGCCGGGGGGACCGTGGGAGGGCCCAGAGCCAGCCAGGGCGGGAGCTCGCCTGCGAACCGACCCGGCAAGGCGCTCCCGGTGGCCCCTCGACCTCGACCGCCGAGGGGGGCAGGCCGGACGTGGAGCGCCCGGGTCCGGCGGCCGGGCGACTGACCGCCCTACCCCGCAGGGGACCAGCGCCCCAGGTGGATGATCCGTCTCGAGCCGGCCCGGCGGTGGCTCGGCGCCCGCGGCCACCGTTCGTGGCTCTCTGAGGTGGTCGATGTGTGTGAAACCACATGCACGGGGTACACGGTGGACGATGCCCCTCGCACCATCTGACCCCTCACGGCCGGACGCGGCCTCCCAGGGCGCGTCGGCATCCCCCGAGTACCACGCCCTGGCGGAGATCCCCGTCGGCAACGGGCCCGAAGGCCTGGCCCCCGACCGGGCTCGCCACCGCGTCTATGTGGCCTGCTCCCGCACCAACGCCGTGGCCGTCGTTGACCTCGACGGCCTCCGCTGTCTCCAGCGGGTCGAGGTGGGCCAGGAGCCGATCGCGGTGGTCTACGACGAGGTCGGGGACCGGATCTTCGTGGCGGCGGCCCGGTCGAACGCCGTCACGGTGGTGGACGCCGCCACGCTCACCGTCGTCGCCGAGATCGGCGTGGGCGAGTACGTGGCCGGCCTGGCCATCCACCCCGACCGACGCAAGCTCTACACCGGTGACACCGCCGCGGGCACCGTCAGCGTCGTCGACCTCGACGGCCTCCGCCTCCTGGCCACCGTCCCGGCTCGCCTGGGCGCCGGCAGCCTCGGCGTGGACCGCGTCCGGGACCGGCTGTGGTGCGCCAACTTCATGGACGGGACCGCCACGATCGTCGACACCGCCACCGACCGGCCCCTCGCCGAGATCACGGTGGGCGAGTACCCCTGCAAGGTCGGTCTCGCACCGGCGGCGGGTCGGGGCTACGTCGCTCACTCCCTCAGCGGGGCGATCGGCGTTCTGGACCTGGAGGCCAATGAGCTGGTCGACGAGATCCCCCTCAGCGGCTCCCCGGTCGGCCTGACGGTCTCGGACACCGGTAGCCACATCTATCTGGCCGACCGCAGCGAGGGGGAGCTGGTCGTGGTCGACGCGGCGCGCCGGGAGGAGGCGGTGCGGGCAACCGTGGGCGCCGGACCCGGCGATGTGGTGTTCGGGCCCACGCCCGGCTCCGTGCTGGTGTCCAACGCCGGTAGCGGCAGCATCACGGTCCTCCAGGACCGGCACGCCCCGGCCTCCCGCCCGAACGGCGGCAGCCCGTCGCGCGCCCGCTCCCGTGGCAGCACCCCGCACCCCCTGGTGGGCCGTCCCCTGCCCCCCTTCAAGCTCCCGGACATGGTGACCGGCGCCCTGCGCACCGCCGAGGAGTGGCAGGGCAAGAAGTACCTGGTGAACTTCTTCGCCAGCTGGTGAGGCCCATGCAACGCGGAGGCGCCGCTCCTCGAGGAGCTGCGCCCCCGTGCCAGCCGGTCCGGGCTGGAGATGGTCATGATCAACGTCTGGGAGCACGTCGACGCCCAGAAGGAAGCCCAGCAGTTCTGCGACATCTATGGTGTCGAGGGGCCCGTGCTCCTCGATGAGGACGGCTCCTACATACACGAGCTGGGGGTCCGGGGCGTGCCCACGAACATCCTGGTGGACGAGGAGGGTTTGGTCCACACCGTCGGCGCCACCTCCCCCGAGCAGCTCATGGCCGCCATCGCCGACCTCGGGGTGACCCTCGACTGACAGGGGCGGCCATCGCACCCGACGTCCACCGTGTCCCCATGGAAGGAGAGGGCGATGACCGCATCTGATCCACCCAGGGTGGGGCCGGCCACCCTGGTGGCACCGGTCACCGGCGCGCAACCGCCCAACCACACCGACCAGTGGGACGTCCACGGCACGGACCTGGGTCACACCTTCGAGCACCAGGGTGAGGTGTGGATGGTCTGTGGCGACACCTTCAGCACCAACCGCCGGAACTGGCGGAGCAACGTCATGGCCCGGGTGTCCCTCGCCGACGGGCAACTGGTCGTGGAGGACATGGTCACCGACTGGCGGGGCCGCGCAAAGGAGCTCCTTCCCTCCGGGAAGGGCAAGGGCGGCGAGGTGACCGTCATCCCCACCAACGGGGTCTCCACCGGCAACGAGATGGTCCTCCACGCCATGTCCGTGGAGGCCTGGGGGTCGCCGGGGAGGTGGACGGTCAACCGGGCCTTCCTGGCCACCTCCTCCGACGCGGGTAGACGCTGGCAGGAGCAGGAAGGCGGCTGGCCGGGGGACGCCAACTTCGTCCAGGTGGCGTTCGTCCCCCGCGGCGACGAGGTGTGGGCGCTCGGGATCCCCGCCGGCCGCTTCGGGGGCGCCGCCCTGGCCCGGGCCCCCCGGGGGGAGCTGGTGGACCTCGCATCCTGGCGCTACTGGGACGGCGCCGGGTGGACACCGGACCATCGGGGCGCGAGCCTCATCCTGCCGCCGCCCATGGGCGAGCTCTCGGTGCGCTGGATCCCCAGGCTCGGCGCCTGGCTGACCCTGTACCTCGACGAGGAACGCGCAGCGGTGGTCGCCAAGCAGGCCCCCGAGCTGGAGGGCCCCTGGAGCCCGCCCACCGCCGTGGTCACCGCCCAGGACCAGCCCACGCTCTACGCCCCCTATCTGCTGCCCGTCGACGACGGGTCGGGCGACGCGTACTTCACCCTGTCCCGGTTCGACCGCTACAACGTCTTCCTCTTCCGCCTGGCGCTCGGCTAGAGCCGCGCCACCAGCCCCAGCACCGCGTCCAGCCCCCGGACCTCCCCGGGCGCCGCGGCGGGAAGGACGAGGGCCGCCAGGCCCGTGCGAACCGCCCCCCCGTCGGTGAAGGGGTTGTCGCCCACCATGACGGTGTCGGCCGCCGACGCCCCGAGCTCGGCGAGCGCGGCCTCGAAGAGCCTCGAGGCCGGCTTGGTGGCGCCGTGCTCGTAGGAGAGGGTCACACAGCCCAGCAGGTCGGCCAGCCCGCTGGCCGCCAGGACCGGGCGCAGGTCCCATCCGGTGTCGCTCACCACCCCGACGGGGACCCCCCGGTGCCCGAGCTCCTCGAGCACGGTGCGGGTCTCGGGAAACGGCACCCAGGCGTCCGGATCGACTTCCCGCTCGTAGAGCAGCTCGCCCATCCCCTCGGCCACCACGTCGGCCGCCCGGTACAGCTCGGTCCAATGGGCCCGGTGGGCCTCCGGTGACAGGTCCCGCCCCTTGGCCACCTCCTCGGGTGTGCCGGACCGGGCCAGGATCTGGCGCCAGAGGCGGGCGGCGGTCGCCTCGTCGACGTCCTTCCCCAGCTGGGCCGCAACCTCCCGGATGGCGGCGTGGCCACCCCGCCGGTGGAACAAGGTGTCGCCGAAGTCGAACAGGACACAGCGGAAACCCGACATCTGGTCCAGTTTGGCGGGCGGACCCGGCCGCCACGCCCGACCCGGTGTGGCCCCCGCCGGGAGGCCAGGGACAGGTCCGGCCACCGGATCCCCCCGCCCTTGGCGGACGTGAAGGCCATCCACCCCGACC
>DASQQH010000554.1:0-8849 GCA_035643555.1 Acidimicrobiales bacterium
GCCACTGACGTGCTGGCCGTGGTGGACGGGCTGGGCTGGAGCGCACCGCTGGGCTTCGGCCACTCCTGCGGGGGGTCCGCCCTGTTGCTGGCCGAGCAGGCCCGACCGGGCACCTTCGCCGCCCTCTACTGCTACGAGCCGATCGTGCTGCCGACCGCCACGCCCGGGCGACCGGTCCTCGACAACCCGATGTCCCGGGCCGCCGGCCGGCGCCGCGAACGGTTCGCCTCGAGGGAGGAGGCCCGTGCCCACTTCGCCGCCAAGCCGCCCCTCGACGCCCTGGACCCGGCCGTGCTGGCTGCCTACGTCACCCATGGCTTCCGCACCACCGACGATGGCGGCGTCACCCTGGCGTGCCGGCCCCACCACGAGGCCCTCATCTACGCCAACGGCCTGGCCCACGACGCCTGGGCGCACCTGGGGGAGGTGGGCTGTCCGGTCACGGTGGCCCACGGCGCCGGCTCGGAGGTGATGGGCCCCGACCAGGCCCGGGCCCTGGCCGCCCGCCTGCCCCGCGGGCGGGCGAGGACCCTGCCCGGGCTCGACCACTTCGGGCCCCTCCAGAACCCCGCCCAGGTGGCCCGGGCCGTCCTCGACGACCTCGTCCCCACCTGGTCCCCATAACCGATCACGCCGAGGCGTAGCGTGGGGCAACGATGAGTCTGCCCTTGCCCCGTTCCCTCTCCCCCTCCAAGGTCTCGGCCTTCAAGGACTGCGCCCTGGCCTTCCGCTTCACGGCCGTGGACCAGCTGCCCCAGCCCCCGTCCGTACCCGCCGTCAAGGGGACCCTGGTCCACCGGGCGCTGGAGCGGCTGTTCTGGTCGGTGCCCGCCGGGGGCCGCACCCCGGCGGCAGCCCAGACCCATCTCGAGGCCGCCTGGGCCGAGCGCCACCGTGACCCCGAGTGGCTGGGCCTCGGCCTCGGGCCCGAGGACGCCGAGGCGATGCTGGCCGACGCCAGGGTCCTGGTGGCCAACTATCTGGCCATGGAGGACCCCGACGCGGTGGTCACCATCGGCACCGAGCTCACCCTGGAGGCGCGGCTGGGCTCCTTGCTGCTCAGGGGGATCATCGACCGCCTGGACCTCGACCCCGAGGGCCAGCTGGTCGTCACGGACTACAAGACCGGCCAGGCCCCGGGCCATGCCCAGGAACAGTCCCGCCTCGCCGGGGTCCACTTCTACGCCTTCCTCTGCGAGCAGGCGCTGGGCGTCCGCCCAGCCAAGGTCCAGCTGCTGTACCTGCGGGACCAGGTCGCCATCTCCACCCGGCCCACGGCCCAGTCGGTGAGGGGCCTCCGCCAGCGCGCGCAGGCCGTGTGGACCGCGATCGAGCGAGCCTGCCGGCTGGAGGACTTCCGCCCCAAGCCCTCGGCGCTGTGCGACTGGTGCGGCTTCCGTGCCTGGTGTCCCGCCTGGGGAGGCGACCCCGACCGTGCCCGGTTCGAGGCCGGCGCCACCACCGGCGAACCCGGGGGACCGTCGACGGTTCCCTCGGGGGAGGGTGGGCGGCGGTCAGGCCCCCGGGCCGACGCCCCCCGGGACCCGTCGCTGCCCATCCCGACCTCCGCCTGACCGGTGGCCTCCTCCAGGACGTTCTCCGCCCCCCTGGAGGCCCTGGACGCCGCCGCCGAGTCGGGTATGTCCCGCCTCCGAGGGCTGCCGGGCGCCGACCACCTCCTCTACACCGCCTCCGCGGTCGGCGACCACAGCCTGATCTGGCTGGTCCTGGGGGCCGTCCGGGCGACCAGGTCGGGGCGGGACCGTCTGGCGGCGGCCCGGCTGGGCGTCGGCCTGGCGGTCGAGTCGGCCCTGGTGAACGGGGTCATCAAGTCCGTCGTGGGCCGTCGTCGGCCCTCGGGTGCCACCTGGCACCCGCGTCCGTTCCGCCAACCACGGACGAGCAGCTTCCCGAGCGGCCACGCCAGCTCGGCGGCGTGTGCCCTGGTGCTGCTCGCCGACGAGGACCCCGCCTGGCCCCTCTACATCGTCATCGCCTTCGCGGTGACCGCCAGCCGCGCCTACGTGCGCATCCACCACGCCTCGGACCTGCTGGCCGGTCTGGCCTTCGGCACGGCGTTGGGCCTCGCCGTCCGGCGCCTGGCGCCCCTGGACCGCCTGGACCGGCCCGGGCAGCCCCGGGCGGACGGCCCCGGGGGCCCGCACAGCGAGGAATCCACCGCTCCCCCGCCGCGTTGAGCAGGTCATGAGCACCGCTTTCGCCGTGACGTGGGACTACCGCTGCCCGTTCGCCCGTAACGCCCACGAGTACGTGGTAGCCGGCCTGGAGGCGGGGGCGGACTGGGACGTGTCGTTCCTGCCGTTCTGCCTCACCCAGACCCACGTGGAGGAGGGGGAGCTCGACGTCTGGGACGACCCGGGACGGACGGGCGATCTCCTGGCGCTGGCGAGCGGGGTCGTGGTCCGGGACCACTATCCGGCGGCCTTCCCCCGGGTCCATCTCGCCCTCTTCGCCGCCCGGCACGACCAGGGCCAGGACCTCCGGGAGGAGGAGGTGGTCCGAGCCGTGCTCGCCGGGGAGGGCCTGGATCCGGGTCCCGTCCTCGCCGAGGTGGCCCAGGGATGGCCCGGCGACGCCGTGCGCAAGGCCCACGAGGCGGCGGTGGCCGACCACCAGGTCTTCGGCGTCCCGACCTTCGTGGCCGACGGCCGGGCGGCCTTCGTCCGGCTGACGACCCGACCGGACGGCGACCACCGGGCCGCCCGGGACACCATCGACCGGGTTCTGGCACTGCTGGAGGAGGTCCCCGAGCTCAACGAGTTCAAGCACACCGCCATCGGGCGCTAGCCCCTCCCGGCAGCGCCGCGTGCGGCCTCGGCCAGGTCGTCGACCGTCCCGGTGACCAGGGACGCGGCGGGGGCCGGGGGTCCGGGACCGGGTCTGTGACCCCAGCGCACGCACCGCCACAGGGGGTCACCGGCCGGCGTCCGGCTGGCGGCTCCAATTGACGCGGTACCGGCAGCGTGTTATCCAAGTTCTCGACCTACCGACTCAAGCTGGGGGGTGGTGGAGGCCAGCGCGATGACAACGGGCCAGCAGCACACGAAGGCACCATCCAACGGGCACGCGCCCGGCGACGGGGTCCCAACCGGCGCTGGGGGGGATGGCGCTTACGTAGGCGCACTGGACCACTACCTGTCCAAGGCCCGTCGCGACGCCGTGAAGACCATGTGGGAGGAGCCCGCCACGCGGTCGTTCCTCGCCTCCGTGGTCGACCACCTGGGCGAGGATGGAGGGCTCCGGGTCTTCGACGTCGGCTGTGGCACCGGGGACGGGCTGTCCCTCCTGCTGTCGATGCCGGGAAGTCAGCGCTGGGCGCTGGACCGTTCCGGTTTCCAGTACGTGGGGATCGACCTCGACGACGACCTCCTGGATGCCGCTCGCCGGGTGCACCGGGCCGGGTACAACGCCCGGTTCCTCCACGCCGACATCCGCACCGGGATCCCCACCGATCCCTACGACCTGTACCTGTCCTGCGGCGTCCCCTACTCCCACCTGACGCCGAGCGAGCTCGAGGAGACCCTGGTCAAGATCTTCGCCGCGGCCAGGAAGAACCCCTCCCCTGCCGCGGTGGTGATCGACGTGCTCGGCCGCTACTCGATCGAGTGGGTCCCCCAGTGGGCCCACCAGCGCTGGGCCTACAGCATGAGCTTCTTCAGCACCGACAAGGAAGCCACCGCCACCGACATGACCTTCTACGACTCGGAGAGCCTGCGGCGGCTCATGGTGACCGCCGCCGACGAGGCCGGTTGCGCGCTGGACGGCACCGAGTTCTTCGATCGGGCCATCATGGTGGGGCGCCACACCGCCACCGGCCACTTCAACTCGGGACTCCGGCCGTACCGGAGGCTGGTCAACGACCTCATGAACCCCGAGGTCGACGTCCGCTACGAGGACCTGCTCTTCGACGTGGAGCTGGGCGAGGCCCCGCCCCCCGTCCTGGACTTCTTCCGGGAGTTCGGTCACCGCTGGAACGCCCTGGTGACCAGCACCAGGGACCTGGCGGCCAGCATGGCCCCCGCGTCAGGGGTCGACCCCGCCAGCGTGCTCCAGCCCATGCTGGCCCACGGCCTCGAGCGCCTGGAGGCCACCTCCCAGCCCGGCCTCGGGGTCGGACACTCCCTCACCGGGGTGGCCTACACGGTCGGGCCGGCCTGAGGGCCCGACCGCCGGACCCGCCGGGATCGCCGCCTCAGGGGCGGGAGGTGGGCCGGGCGGGGGCAGCATCGCCCGACGCCGGGTCCCGGCGGTGCCCCGGTGGCGGGTCACCCAGCTCCACCAGGATGCGGTCACCCGCCACCGTCGCCTGGACCGCGGCCAGATCATCGACCACCACGGTGGCCCCGTCAAGCTCCCCGTGGGGGTGGGTGGTGGTCACGCCCAGCACGGTGGCCCCCGCGGCGAGTCCGGCGGCCACGCCCGCCGGGGAGTCCTCCACCACCACGCAGTCGGTGCAGGCAACCCCAAGCCGGGCCGCCGCCAGGCGGTAGCCCTCGGGGTGGGGCTTGCCCGACCCGACGTCGTCAGCGGTCACCGTGACCGGGGGGGCGTCGAGGCCGGCGGCGGCGAGCCGGGCCAGCAGCAGGGCCCGGGTGGCGGAGGTGACGATGGCCCACCGGCCGCCCCCGAGTCCCCGAAGGAACGCCGGGACCCCCGGGAGGGCGGCCACCCCGTCCACATCGGCCACCTCGAGCTCCTCCACCCGGGCGACGGCGGCCTCCAGCTCCTCGGGGGGAACGAGGGGGGCCACAGTCTCCTCGATCCGCTTGCCGTGGCTGCGCACCAGGGGCTCGGGGTCGAGCCCGCGCTCGGCCGCCCAGGCCCGCCACGTGCGCTGGTTGGCGAGGTCGGACATGATCAGGGTGCCATCGGCATCCAGCAGCACGGCGCGGCACGCGAGGACCACCAGCGACACCGTAACAGCGGTTTGATCCCTACCCACCACCGGGTCGGTGGGCCGGTAGCCTCGCCGGGCATGGAGCTCGGTGGGCAGGTGGCGGTGGTGACCGGGGGTGCCGGGGGCATCGGTGCGGCGCTGTGCCGGCGCTTCGCCGATGAGGGGGCCGCCGGCGTGGTGGTCGCCGACCTGGACGGGGACGGGGCCGCCCAGATCGCCGCGGAGGTGACCGCCCGGGGGGCCCGGGGCCTGGCGGTGACCACCGACCTCCGCCGTGACGAGGACATCCGGGCCATGGTCCACCGGGCCCAGGCCGAGCTGGGGCCGATCGATCTGTTGTGCTCCAACGCCGGGGTGGCGATCGGGGGCGGGGTGGAGGCCCCCGACGAGGCGTGGGAGCAGAGCTGGGAGGTGAACCTGCTGGCCCACGTGCGGGCCGTGCGGGCGGTGCTCCCCGGGATGCTCGAGCGCGGCAGGGGCTACCTGCTCCACACGGCCTCGGCGGCCGGGCTGTTGACGAACCTGGGGGCCGCACCGTACGCGGTGACCAAGCACGGGGTCGTCGCCCTCGCCGAGTGGCTCTCCATCACCTACGCCGACGCCGGGATCCGGGTGTCCTGCCTCTGTCCCCAGGGCGTGCGGACGCCCATGCTCCTGGGACCGGAGGCTGCAGGCCCCCGGGGCCCCCAGGAGGACCGGGACCGGTCGGGTCCGGTCCGGGAGGAGCCGGGGGGCCCGACCGGCCAGGGAAGCCTCGACGACGGCATCGGCACCCGGGCCGTGCTGACGGCAGGCCGGGTGCTCGAACCCGAGGCGGTGGCCGACTCGGTGGTGGCCGGGCTTGCGGCCGAGCAGTTCCTGATCCTGCCCCACGAGGAGGTGGCGGACTACGTCCGCCACCGGGCCGAGGACCGGGAACGATGGCTGACGGGGATGCGTCGCCTCCAGGCCCGGCTGACGGCCGACGCCGGGCCGTGATCGGGGCCGGCGACGGTGGCGGGGGCTCGGGCCTCCGCCGCCTCCACCCCGGCCCGCCGGGCGACGTCGAGGACCTGGCGGACGCCTATCCCCGCGAGGCACCGGCCCCGGGACGGCCGGTGCAGGTGCGCGCCAACTTCGTCACCAGCCTCGATGGGGGCGTGGAGGTGCGCGGCCGTTCGGGTCCCCTGTCCTCGCCGGCCGATCGGTCGATCTTCGGCGTGCTCCGGAGCCTGGCCGACGTCGTGCTCGTGGGCGCGGGCACCGTCCGCAGCGAGCACTATGGGCCGGTCCGGGCGGACCCCGATCGGCAGGCCCGGCGGCGGGCCAGGGGACTCGGCCCAGGGCCACCGATCGCCGTGGTCAGCGCCTCCCTGGCCCTGGACCTCGAGGCCCCCTTCTTCACCAAGGCCACGACCCGCCCCATCCTGCTCACCACCCACGACGCCCCGGTCGACCGTCGCCGGGCGGCGGCCGAGGTGGCCGAGGTGCTCGAGGTGGGCGGCCGGTCCGTGGACCTCGGTGAGGGGCTGGCGCTCCTGGGCGAGCGGGGGCTTGTCCAGGTCCTGTGCGAGGGCGGCCCCACCCTGCTGGGCCACCTGGCGGGGGCCGGCCAGCTCGACGAGCTGTGTCTCACCCTGGCGCCCACCCTGACCGGCGGGGCGAACGTCCTCCACCTCCTGGGGACACCGGGCACCGGCGACTGGCCCGTCGACCTGGACCTGGTCCAGGTGCTCTCCGACGACGCCAACCTCTTCCTCCGCTACCGCCGCGGGTAGCGCCGGGCGCGCCGACGCCACCGGGCCCGGGAGGGCGGTGGCGAACCGCCGCCCTCCCGTGGCGCCTCACGCCAGCGAGCGAACCACCAGCCCGTCCCCCTGGCCGCCGCCGCCACACAGGGCCGCCACCCCCTGGCCGCCGCCCCGGCGCCGGAGCTCGTGGAGCAGGGTCAGCGCCAGACGGGTCCCGGTCATGCCGATCGGGTGGCCGAGGGCGATCGCCCCGCCGTTGACGTTGACCACCTGGTCGTCCAGGCCGAGATCGTCCATGGACGCCAGCACGACCGCGGCGAACGCCTCATTGATCTCGAACAGATCCACCTCGGACACCTTGGCCCCGGCCCGGTCCAGGGCGACGCGGGCCGCCCGGGCGGGCTGGTGCAGGAGGGAGGGGTCAGGACCCGCCACCTGGCCGTAGCTCACGACCTCGCCCAGCGGCTGGGTCCCCAGACGGTCGGCCACGGCCCGGGAGGTGACCACCACGGCGGCCGCCGCGTCGGAGATCTGGCTGGAGTTCCCCGCCGTGATGGTGCCCTCCTTGTCGAAGGCCGGGCGCAACTTGGCCAGCGACTCCGGCGTCGTCCCCGGCCTCACGCCCTCATCGGCGTCAACCACGACGTCCTCGCCCCGTCGCTGGGGGACGGTCACCGACACCGTCTCGTCGGCGAAGCGGCCGTCCTTGACGGCGGCCGCCGCCCGCTCGTGGGATGCCGCGGCCAGGGCGTCCTGGCGCTCCCGGGGGATCTGGGACGCCTGGCTGTAGCGTTCGGTCCCCGCGCCCATGGCCACCTGATCGAAGGCACAGAACAGCCCGTCGAACATCATGGAGTCCACGACGGTCCGGTCGCCCATGCGGTAGCCGGTCCGGGCCTCGGGCAGCAGGTACGGCGCCTTGGTCATCGACTCCATGCCCCCTGCCACCACCACGTCGGCCTCGCCGGCGGCGATCAGCTGGTCGGCGAGGTAGATGGCGTTGAGCCCCGACAGGCACACCTTGTTCACGGTCGTGGCCGGGGTGGTCAGGGGGATGCCCGCCTTCGCCGCCGCCTGACGAGCGGTGATCTGGCCCTGCCCGGCCTGGAGCACCTGCCCCATGTAGACGTACTCGACCTGCTCGGGGGCGAGCCCGGCGCGCTCCAGGGCGGCGCCGATCGCCGTGCCACCGAGCTCCATGGCCGTGAACCCCCCAAGGGCCCCGGCCAGCTTCCCGATCGGGGTCCGGGCCCCAGCGACGATGACAGAACCGGGCATGGCCCTCCTCACAATCAACGCGTGCCCCACCACCTTAGGCCGGCCCGGGGTCCGAGGAAACCGAGGGCCGGCCACCGCGCCCCCCGGTCACCGGCCCTCCACCGCCGGCGGCGCCGGGGTCGGCTACCGGGGTCCCCGGTCCCCCCGGTGGGTGCGTGTCCAGGCCACCAGGCTGGACACCGGCCAGGTGTTGACCACCGAGGCCTCGGGCACCTCGCAGGCCGCCGCCCGGGCACAGCCGTAGGCCTGCCAGGCGAGCTGGCCGGGGGCGTGGGCATCGGTGTCGATGGCCACGAGGCACCCCGCGGCCACGGCCTGGCGGAGCAGGTGGCGCGGCGGGTCCAGGCGCTCGGGGCGACAGTTCACCTCCACGGCCTTCCCCAAGGAGGCGGCCGTGTGGAACACCTCCTCGGCATCGAAGGCCGAGGGCGGTCGGTCCCGGCCCCCGAGCAGCCTGCCGGTGCAGTGGCCGAGGACGTCGACCGCCGGATGCGCCAGCGCCCGGACCATGCGCCGGGTCATGGCATCTCCCGCCATCCGGAGCTTGGAGTGGACGCTCGCAACGACCAGGTCGAGCCGGGCGAGCTGCTCATCGTCGCCGTCGAGGTCCCCGTCCTCCAGGATGTCCACCTCGATCCCGGTGAGGAGGCGGAAGGGAGCAAGCTCCCCGGCCAGTCCCTCCACCACCTGGACCTGGCGGGCCAGGTGCTCGGCCGACAGCCCGTTGGCCACGGTGAGGCGGGGCGAGTGGTCGGTGAGGACCAGGTACTCGTGGCCGAGGGCCGCCGCGGCCCGGGCCATGGCGCCGATGGGGCTCCCTCCGTCGGACCAGTCCGAGTGGCTGTGGCAGTCACCCCGCAGGGTTGCCAGCAACCCGGCGCCCGGGCCCGGGTCCGGCGGGGGGCGAGCCTCCAGACGAGCCA
>DASQQH010000555.1:0-2129 GCA_035643555.1 Acidimicrobiales bacterium
GCGATCGCCGAGCCCCGGGCAGAGGTGCGCGAGCAGGCCCCCAAGATCGTGACCTTCGAGATCCCCCTGGACAAGATCGGGGAGATCATCGGCCCCAAGGGGAAGGTCATCAACACCCTGCAGCAGGAGACCGGCGCGGACGTCAACGTCGACGACGAGGACGACGTCGGGATCGTCACCATCGGGGCCAAGGATGGCGCGGCCGTTCGGGAGGCCCGTCGCCGGATCGAGCTGATCCTGGAGCCGCCCAAGGCGGAGATCGGCCAGACCTACACCGGGAAGGTGGTCAACGTCACCAAGTTCGGGGCGTTCGTCAACATCCTGCCGGGGCGGGACGGGCTCCTCCACATCTCCAAGCTGGGTCAGGGCCGACGGGTCGAGCGCGTGGAGGACGTGGTCGACCTCGGCCAGGAGCTTGAGGTCCGGGTCGACGACATCGATCCCCAGGGCAAGGTGTCCTTGTCCCTCGTGGGCGATGGCGACGGCGACGAGGGCGGTGCCGGCACCAGCGAGAACGGCGGCGGCCAGGCGCTCGATGAGGGCGGGAGGTCCGAGACGGGTGGCTCCGACGAGGACGCCGCCGGCGGTGGGCGCCAACGGCGCCGCCGTGGCCGGAGCGGCGACCATCGGGGCTCGCGCCAGGGGGCCGACGCCTCCGACAAGGGGGACGGCGCCGAGAGCGGGAGCGGCGGCGAGCGACCTCGCCAGCCCGTGTCCTTCGAGGACGCCTTCGCCGCCGAGCTGGAGAGCGAGTACGGGGACCTGGGGCCCGGCGCCGAGAGCGGGAGCGGCGGGGACCGTCGCTCGAACGATCGGCGGTCCGGAGACCGGCGCGGCCCGCGCCGGAACCCCCGCCGCGCCGGCCGCCAGTAGCACCCGGACCCCGTCGCACCGTGCCGGTGGAGGGGCGGACCTCGGAAGTCCAGACAAGCCGCCTGCCGGGCGGACTGGCGCTGGTGACCGAGACCATGCCGGACGTGGCGTCGGTGGCCGCGGGGTTCTGGGTGGGGACGGGTGGGCGCGACGAGGCCGGGCGCCTCGCCGGCGCCTCCCATTTCCTCGAGCACCTCCTGTTCAAGGGGACCCCGACCCGAAGCGCCGAGGCCATCGCCCGGGAGATCGACTCGGTGGGCGGGGAGATGAACGCGTTCACCGCCCGGGAGTACACGGCCTTCTACGTGCGCCTCCTCGCCGAGGACCTGGGGCTGGGGCTCGACATCCTCTGCGACATCATGTCGGCTCCGGCCCTGCGACCCGAGGAGGTGGAGGCGGAGCGCCAGGTCATCCTGGAGGAGATCCTGATGCATGCCGACGAGCCCGCCGACCTGGTCCACGAGGTGTCGGCCGGGGCGCTGTTCCCCGACCACCCCCTGGGCCGGGATGTGCTGGGGACCGAGGAAAGCGTGTCGGCCATGGGGGTGGCCGACATCCGGGCCTTCTTCGAGCAGCACTACCAGCCCGCCAACATGGTGGTGGCCATCGCCGGGCGGGTCGACCACGACCACGCCCGTCAGGCCCTCGGGGACCGACTGGCGGCCGCCGGGGGCGGGGCACGCCCTGAGCGACGCCCTCCCCAGGTCGATCCGAACCCGGTGGCCGTGGCCTCCCGGCCGACCGAGCAGGCCCACCTGGTGGCGGCCGTGCGCACCCCGGGCCGCCACGACGCCGTCCGCTGGGCGCTCGACGTGTTGAACCAGTCCCTGGGTGGCGGCCCGTCCAGCCGGTTGTTCCAGGAGGTGCGGGAGCGACGGGGGCTCGCCTACTCGGTGTTCTCCGACCGGGTGGCCTACGACGACACCGGCGCCCTCGCCGTCTACGTGGGCACCTCGCCGGGTCGGATCCGGGACGTGGCCGCCCTGGTGCGCGAGGAGCTGGACCGGCTGGTGGCCGGCGGGGTCACCGAGGCCGAGATGGCGGTGGCCCGGGGGTGCCTGCGGGGCCAGATCCTCCTCGCCCTGGAGGACTCCGGGGCCCGGATGAGCCGCATCGGGCGCAGCCAGCTGGTGCATGGTCGGGTCCTGAGCGTTGACGAGGTGCTGTCCCGGGTGGAGGCGGTCACCCTGGAGGACGTTCACGACGCGGCCCGCCGGGTCCTGTCAGGCCCCCGGACCCTGAGCGTCGTGGGTCCC
>DASQQH010000556.1:0-4444 GCA_035643555.1 Acidimicrobiales bacterium
GAGCCGGGCGCCCCGGGTGCCGACCGGGTAGGCGCTCCGAGCCAGATGGAGGGGCCGGCGATGTCGAACCTCCCCTGCCGCGCGCAGGTCCAACCGAGCGGGCGTTCCCACCCGGGTGTCGTGGGGCCCGAGCAGGCCTCGGCGCTCCCCAGGGTGATCGTGGCTGCCTGGCGCGCGCGATGAGCGGCACGGACGCGGCGGCGGGAGCCACGAGGGGCCGATGGTGGCCCCTCGTGGCGGTGTCCATCGCCATCTTCATGCTGCTCATCGACATCACGGTGGTGAACGTGGCGCTACCGGCCATCCAGTCGGGCCTGCACGCCACCTTCTCCGAGCTCGAGTGGGTGGTGAACGCCTACGCGCTGACCCTCGCCGCCTTCCAGCTCACCTCGGGGTCCCTCGGGGACCGTCTCGGTCGCCGCTGGCTGTTCGTCGCCGGCATCGCCCTGTTCGCCGGCGCGTCACTGGGGTGCGGGTTGGCCCCCACCGCCGCCGTGCTGGACGGCCTGCGGGCGGTGCAGGGCGTGGGCGGGGCGGTCATGTACGCCAACACCCTGGCCCTCATCAGCGACAACTACGTGGGCCGGGCCCGGGCCGCCGCCTTCGGGGTCTGGGGCGCGGTCTCCGGGGTGTCGGTGGCCGTGGGTCCGCTGGTGGGGGGCGTGCTGACCACGGCGCTCAGCTGGCGCTGGATCTTCTTCGTCAACCTTCCCCTGGCCGGCTGCGCCATCGCCATCTCGGTGTTCAGGCTGCGGAGCGACCGTCCCGACCGGGCTCGGCGCATCGACTGGGCGGGCCTGGCGACCTTCAGCGCCGCCCTGGGGCTCCTCGTCTACGCCCTGGTGGAGGGCAACCAGGTGGGCTGGGCCAGCGGCGAGATCATCGGGCTGTTCGTGGGCGCTGCCGCCTTGCTGGCGGTGTTCGTCGTCGTGGAGCTGCGGATCGGCCAACCCATGCTCGAGCTGCGCTTCTTCCGTCGCCCGGGGTTCTGCGGGGCCCAGGTGGGCGCCTTCACCATCGCCGCCACCCTCTATGCCCTGTTCCTGTACCTCACCCTCTACCTCCAGGACGTGCTCGGGTACAGCGCGCTCGGCGCCGGGTTGCGGCTGCTGGCCATCTCGTTCCTGTCCTTCCTGGCGGCCCCCCTCGCCGGCATGCTCACCGACCGGGTGGCCTTCCGGTTCCTCATCTCGGTCGCCCTGGGCCTCACCGGTGCCGGGCTCATCCTGATGCACGGGGTGACCCCGACCTCGTCGTGGACGGCGCTGCTGGTCGGCTTCGTCGTGGCCGGGATCGGCAGCGGTGCGGTGAACCCCCCGGTCGGCTCGTTGGCCGTCGGCGTGGTGCCCCGGCAGGCGGCCGGCATGGGCTCGGGCATCAACATCACCTTCCGCCAGGTGGGCCTGGCTACCGGCATCGCCGCCCTGGGGGCCATCTTCCAGGCCAGGATCACCTCCCTGCTGGCGCACCGGCTCCCCCAGCTGGCACCGAGCCAGGTGGCCGGGTTGGGGAGGGCCGTCTCCTCGGGTGGGGTCCACCAGGTGCTCCGCCAGGTCCCCCCAGCCGCTCGGGCCCAGGTGGCCCAGGCGGCGCGGGCGGCCTTCGTGACCGGGCTCAACGAGCTGTTCCTGATCGCCGGCGTGGTGGCGCTGGCGGGAGGGCTGGCCTGCCTGGTGCTCATCCGCCAGCGCGACCTCCTCTCCGGCCAGTCACCGGCGGCCGCTCCGGCGGACCGCACCCGGGCCTGACCCCAGGCGCCCCGCCCGGGCGCCGCCCCCGCACCGGACCGGGGCCCCGGTCGGTGCCACCCGGCACACCGCCGGGGGTCCGGGTGCCCTGGCCGTCGTCGGTCCGTCCGGCCCGGTCCGACGTGGGAGGATCCGGGCGTGGCGTCGACACGGGTCGACCGGTGGCTGTGGGCCGTGCGGGTGTACAAGACCCGCTCGGCGGCGACGGCCGCGTGCCGCGGCGGACATGTGCGGGTCAACGATGCCACCGCCAAGCCCGCCACACCGGTGCGGGTCGGTGACCGGGTGGGGGCGCGGGTGCAGGGTGGCGAGCGTGTCCTCGAGGTCGCCCGCCTGATCGACAAGCGGGTGGCGCCGCCCGTGGCCGCCCAGTGCGTGGTGGACCACAGCCCTCCCCCACCCCCGCGGGAGGAGGCGCCCTTTCCACGGCCCCCCGGGACCGGCCGGCCCACCAAGCGGGATCGCCGCCGCCTCGACCGGGCGCGCCGGTGACCCCTGGGGCGCCCGGGATCAGGTGCCGCGGGGTGTGGTCCCGTTGCCCTCCACGGTGACCTGCTCGCCCTGGGCTGAGACCTGCCGCTTGAGCCGGGCCAGGATGGCGCCCATCCCCCGCAGGCGGAGGGTGGAGATGACCTCCGCCAGCCCCATGTGGGCGTAGAAGTCGTCGGGGGTGTCCAGGATCTCCGCGCTCGTCCTTCCCCCGAGGCCCTCGGCCAGGATGCCGGCGAAGCCCCGGGTGGTGGGCGCCTCGTCGGGAACGTCGAACCACAGCGTCACCGTGTCGTCCTCGGCCACCTCGGAGGCGAGAAAGAAGGGGGTCTGGCACTCGGGGACCTGCTCCAGGTGGTCCCGGTCGTCGGCGAGGTGGGGGGGAAGGGGCGGCACCTTGCCGGCGTACTCGAGCAGCGCCTGCAGGCGCAGGTCCTTCGGCGCGCCGGCGAACAGATCCATGATGCGCTGGAGCGAGGCAGGAGCGGTGCTCATAGCGTGGGCCAGTCTACCGGCCGACCGTCGGGGGGAAGCATGACTGCAGAGGTCGGGTTTCGCCCTAGGGTGGTCGCGGACGCGAGGAGGAGGACACCGATGGCAGCCGTTGCGAGCGACACCGACCCGGCACTGGCCGGCTATGCCCATCCCGAGCTGCTCGTGACCACGTCGTGGCTCGCCGACCACCTTGAGGACCCCGGCGTGGTGGTCGTCGAGTCCGACGAGGACGTGCTGCTCTACGACACCGGCCACATCCCCGGGGCGGTCAAGGTCGACTGGCACATGGACCTCAACGACCAGGTGACGAGGGACTACCTGGACGGGGAGGGCTTCGCCCGGCTCATGTCCGGGGCAGGCATCTCCCGGGACTCGACCGTGGTCTTCTACGGGGACAACTTCAACTGGTGGGCCGCCTACGCCCTGTGGGTGTTCACCCTCTTCGGCCATCCCGACGTGCGCCTCCTCAACGGGGGACGCATGAAGTGGCTGGCCGAGGGCCGCCCCATGACCACCGAGGCTCCCGCCCCCGTCCCCACCGACTACCCGGTGGTTGAGCGCCAGGACGCCCCCATCCGGGCCTTCCGGGACGAGGTGGCCGCCCACCTCGAGCGGCGGGGTGCCCTGGTGGACGTCCGCTCCCCCGGGGAGTACACCGGGGAGCTGTTGCACATGGCCGAGTACCCCCAGGAGGGGTCGCTCCGGGGCGGCCACATCCCCGGGGCGGTGAGCGTCCCCTGGAAGCGGGCGGCCCGGGAGGACGGCACGTTCAAGTCCCCCGACGAGCTCCGGGCCATCTACGCCGAGGAGCAGGGGCTGAGCTCCGACGACGAGGTCGTGGTCTACTGCCGCATCGGCGAGCGCTCGAGCCACACCTGGTTCGTCCTGCACCATCTCCTCGGCTACCCCCACGTGCGCAACTACGACGGCTCCTGGACCGAGTGGGGGAACCTGGTCCGGGCCCCGATCGAGCGGGGAGGCTGACCCCCCGCCTCGGGCGCCAGGGCGGGGCTCAGCCCCGCCGGCTGGCGACGAAGACCGGGATCTCCCGGTCGGTCCCGGCCTGGTAGTCCGCGTAGGAGGGGTAGGCCTCGACCGCCCGCCGCCACCAGGCGGCCTTCTCCTCACCGGCCACCTCCCGGACCCGGGCCGGGAAGGGCTCCGGTCCGTCCTGGATGGTGATATCGGGGTTGGCGAGCAGGTTGTGGTACCAGGCCGGGTTCGTGGGCGCTCCTCCCTTGGAGGCGACCAGGGCATACTCCCCCCCGTGCTCCACCCGCATCACCGGGGTCTTGCGCAGCTTCCCGGTCAGGTTGCCCCGGGCGGTGACGATGATCACGGGCAGGCCCGTGTCCAACAGGGTGTTGCCCCGCTGGCCACCGGAGCTCTCGTAGGCCTCGACCTGGTCCCGGACCCACTTGGCGGTGCTCGGTTCGTAGGTTCCCTCGAGCGGCATGGCCCGGAGTCTACGGCGGGTGGTCGTCCCGGCCCGGCCGGTGTGCGATGAGACCGCCGTCCCGGTGCCACCGCCCCGCGCCGGCGAGGTGGTCCCGGTGCCCTCAGGGCCGGGGAGCTAGCGGGAGGCCCACGCCGATGCCGCCCCCGTCGCCGCCAGGGCGGTGGCGACCACCGCGTCGGTGAGGGCAAGGCGGCGCCGCCGGGGGTCGAGGAGGGCCAGGGCCACCATGCTCGTGCCGTGGGCCGTGTCCACC
>DASQQH010000557.1:0-3063 GCA_035643555.1 Acidimicrobiales bacterium
CAAGGAGGTGGTGCGGGTCAACGGCCTGGCCGAGTGCTACCTGCGGCCCATTGCCTACCTGGGCTACGGGGAGATGGGCCTCAACCCGCTCACCAGCGAGGTCAACGTGGCCATCGCCGCCTGGCCCTGGCCGGCGTATCTGGGCGAGGAGGGGATGTCCAGGGGGGTGCGGTGCAAGATCAGCTCCTGGCAGCGCCCTGACCCCAACTGCCTGCCGCCGGCGGCCAAGGGGACCGGCATCTACGTCAACTCGTCGCTGGCCAAGGTGGAGGCGCTCCGGGCGGGCTACGACGAGGCCGTCCTGCTCTCCCCCCAGGGCTACGTGAGCGAGTGCACCGGCGAGAACATCTTCGTGGTCCGGCGTGGTCGCATCGTCACCCCGCCGGGCTCGGCGGGGGCGCTGGAGGGGGTCACCCAGGCCTCGGTCACGACCATCGCCGGGGACCTGGGCTACGACGTCCAGGTGGCGAACGTGATCCGCTCCGAGCTGTACACCGCCGACGAGGCCTTCCTCACGGGGACGGCGGCCGAGGTGGTGCCGGTCGCCTCGGTGGACGACCGGCCCATCGGCGCCGGCGCCCCGGGCCCGGTGACCCGCCACATCCAGGAGACCTACCAGGCGGCGGTGCGGGGACAGGTCGACCGGTACAAGGACTGGGTGGAGCACGTCACCTGAGGAACTGGGCCACCACCGGCCCCCCGGCCTGGTAGAACCGGCTACGCATGACCCAGCCCGACTACGTGCCCATCACCCCCGCCGACCGGGTGCGCCCGGTGGAGCGACTGCCAACGCCGCTGCCCTGGTGGGCCAGGCGCCCCGCTGATCTGCGGGGCTCGGTCCACCCCCTCGGGGCCCTCCTGGGCGTCCCCGGGCCGGACCAGGGCTACGCCCTGCAGCTCGCCGAGCGGTTCCGGGAGCGCCTGGTCCTCGCCGCCGGGGAGTCCCCCGAGGACGCGATGGCCGGCTGCTTGGGGGTGGCGCTCCGGCGTGCCACGGCCTTCGACCGCTCGCCGGTGATCTACGACCTCGAGCTCGCGTTCACCCTGTGGGGCTTCCTCGGGGACGCCCCCGAGGATCTCCTGGCCCATCGGCGCCCGCTGTTCCAGTCGGCGGCCCACGACTACTGGTCCCAGCGGGCCATCGCCGCGGCCGTGACCGAGCAGGCCCTGCGCCTCAGCCCCGCCCAGGTTCGGGAGCACCTGGGCGACTGGCGCAGCCTCGTGGACATGGCGATCGTGCTGCGGGGCCGTCGCCTGCACGACCACAGCCCCACGTCGGTGGGCACGGCGGGCACCGTGTCCGACTGACCCCCGGGCGGTCAGCCCCGCGGGACCTCCGACCAGGGCCGGCCCTTGTCCGCCCGCGGCTCGCCCGGCAGGCCCAGGACCCGCTCGCCCAGGATGTTCTTCATGATCTCGGAGGTTCCCCCCTCGATCGAGTTGGCCCTGGCGCGGATGAAGCTCTTCTGGACCTCCCGCCCCCAGCCCAGCCCGGCCTGGTCCGGGCGGACCATCTCATAGGACCCGTAGCGCATGCCGTCCGCCCCGAGCAGGTCGACGCAGCACTCGTAGATGCGCTTGTTGAGCTCCGCGTAGGCGAGCTTGGCCACCGAGCCCTCCGGCCCCGGCGTGCCGGCACGGCGGAGCTGGGCCGCCCGCAGGTTGGTGAGGCGGAAGGCTTCGGCCTCCACCCACAGCCGCATGAGCTGGTCCCGCTTGACGGGATCGGTCAGCCCACGTTCCCGCCAGATCCGCACCGCCTCCCCGATCGGACCGGAGCCCCGGGGGGTGACGTTCCCCCCGATCGAGACCCGCTCGTTCATCAGGGTGGTGATCGCCACGTTCCAGCCCTCGCCGACCCCTCCCAGGCGCTGGCTGTCGGGGACCCGGGCGTCGGTGAAGTAGACCTCGTTGAACTCGGCCTCCCCGGTCATCTGGCGGAGGGGCCGGACCTCCACGCCCGGGGCGTGCATGTCCACCACGAAGTAGGTGAGGCCCCGGTGCTTGGGCTGGTCCGGGTCGGTTCTGGCCACCAGCAGCCCCCACCGGGAGACGTGGGCCAGGGTCGTCCACACCTTCTGCCCGTTGACCACCCACTCATCACCGTCGGGGACCGCCCTGGCGGCCAGGGACGCCACGTCGGAGCCGGCCCCGGGCTCGCTGAACATCTGGCACCAGATCTCCTCGCAGGTGAACATGGGCCGCAGCCAGCGCTGCTGCTGCTCCAGGGAGCCGTGGGTCAGGATGGTGGGGGCCCCCATCCCCAGACCGATCGGGTTGCGCAGCCAGTTGATCGGGAACCCCGCCTCCCGCAGGGGCCGGTCGACCTGCTCCTGGAGGGAGCGGCGTACCCCGAGCCCCCCGAGGCCCTCCGGATAGTGCACCCAGGCCAGGCCGAGGTCGAACTGGGCGCCCCACAGGCGGGCGGGCTCGGTGGTGGCCGGATCCTGCTCGGCGAGGAGCTGGGCCACACGATCCTGAACGGCCGCCTCCTCGGTGTCGACGGCGCCCTCAGCGGTGATGGTCATGAGTCGGCCTCCCTCTTGACTGCCCGGTCAAGACTACTCGACGGTAGGGACGCGACGCACCGTGGCCCCCCGTCTCGACGAGGCCCGACGTGGTGGCCGGCGCTAGAGCCTGACAGCCTCCCCGTGGGACACCGCCCGAGGAGCGACGCTCGGGCGTGGACCATCCCGACGCATGGCCGGCGGGCCCTCGGGCGATGGCCGCCGACAACCTCGATCGGCCGGTGTCCATGGCCACGAGAGAGCCCTCGCGTGTGGCCAGTCCGATCTCCTCACCCCTCGCTGAGGCTCCCCACCTGTGTCCCCCGGGTGGCCCGGTGTCGCTGTCCCAACCGCAGCGACCACCCCGAGGGCGAGGTCATCGGACAGCGAGGAAGCGAATGGACATCGTCCCACCAACCGGGAGGTGGCCACCTGCCGGGGCGCTGTCGCTTTGTGCGGCGGTGAGCCCGAGACCGCGCGCGGATCATCACCAACCGCGGGAGCTACCGCCTGGGGGAGGTCCGCCAGCGGGGAGGAGGCCCAAGGCCGACGACGC
>DASQQH010000558.1:0-5169 GCA_035643555.1 Acidimicrobiales bacterium
CGGCCTCGGCCCCGCGCCGGCCGATGACGATCCCCGGACGGGCCGTGTGGATGTCCACCCGGAGCCGATCCCGGGTCCGCTCGACCTCGATTCGGCTCACGGCGGCCGCCTCCAGCTGGGACATGAGGTAGTCGCGGATCCGCCAGTCCTCCACCACGGCGTCCTGGTAGTCCCGGCCCTCGAACCAGCGCGACTTCCAGTCGGTGGTGACGCCGAGGCGGAACCCGTAGGGGTTGACCTTCTGGCCCATCTAGTCGTCCTTCTCCTCGTCCTGGTCCTCGGGCTCGCTCCCCGCCACGGCGGTGGCCGCCTGGTCCTGGTCTGTCACGTCCTCCGCCGGCGTCGGGGCCTCCTCGGGTACGGCGGTGCGGGCCGAGCCGGCGTCCTCCTGCGCCTCGGCAGGCTCCTCCTGGTGGCGCCGGCGGCCCCGCCGGCCGCCGGCGACCCGCCGTGCCCGGCGCTGGGCGGCCTCGGCCTGGGCCCTGGTCTGGAGGCGGTGCAGCTGCTCCTCGGGCAGCCGGCTCACGATGACGGTGATGTGGCACGTGCGGCGGCGGATACGGGTGGCCCGCCCCCGGGCCCGGGGACGCCACCGCCTGATCGTGGTCGCCTCGTCGGCGTAGCAGGTCGAGACGAACAACTCCTCGGGGCTCAGGCCGTCGTTGGTCTGGGCGTTGGCCACCGCCGAGGCCAGGACCTTCGCCACCACCTGGGCCACGTCCCGCTCGGAGAAGCGCAGGACGGCGCCGGCCTCGGCGACGTGCTTGCCCCGGATGAGGTCGAGCACCTCCCGGGCCTTGAAGGCCGAGGTGCGGCAGTACCGCAGGGTGGCCCGCGTCCCCGGGGCCTCGTTGGTCCTGGTCCCGGGCACCGCTAGCGCCTCCCCGCCCGCTCCTGGCCGGCGTGGAACCGGAACGTACGGGTGGGGGCGAACTCGCCCAGCTTGTGGCCGACCATGGACTCGGTGATGTAGACGGGGACGTGCTTCTTCCCGTCGTGGACGGCGATGGTGTGGCCGACCATGTCGGGGATGATCGTGGACCGCCGCGACCAGGTCCTGATGACCCGCTTCTCGTTGCGGGCGTTCAGGTCATCCACCTTTGCCAGGAGGTGGTCGTCGACGAAGGGACCCTTCTTGAGGCTGCGGGGCATGGGCGCTCCTACCTGGCCATCAGCGGCGGGCGCCGCGGGTGCGGCGACGACGGACGATCAGCTTGTCGGACTCCTTCCGGCGGGCCCGGGTCCGCCCCTCGGGCTTCCCCCAGGGCGATACGGGGTGGCGGCCCCCCGAACTCTTGCCCTCACCACCACCCAGGGGGTGGTCGACGGGGTTCATGACTACCCCACGGGTCTGCGGGCGAACCCCCTGCCAGCGGTTGCGCCCCGCCTTGCCGGCGGCCACGAGCTCCGCCTCGGCGTTGCCCACCTCCCCCAGGGTGGCCCGGCAGTCGATCGGGACCCGGCGCATCTCCGTGGAGGGGAGCCGCAGGGTGGCGAAGGCCCCCTCCTTGGCGACCAGCTGGGCGCTCATCCCCGCCCCCCGGGCCAGCTTCCCCCCGCCCCGGGGCCGCAGCTCGATGTTGTGGATCGTCGACCCGACCGGCACGAAGCGCAGGGGCAGGGCGTTGCCGGGGCGGATATCGGCCCCGTGGCCGCTCTGGAGGACGTCCCCGACCCGCAGCCGGCTGGGGGCCAGGATGTAGCGCTTCTCCCCGTCCAGGTAGTGCAGGAGGGCGATGTTGGCGTTGCGGTTGGGGTCGTACTCGATGCTCGCCACCTTGGCCGGCACCCCGTCCTTGTCCCGCCGGAAGTCGATGACCCGGTAGCGGCGCTTGTGGCCCCCGCCCCGGTGGCGGGCCGTCTTGCGGCCCTGGCCGTTGCGGCCCCCGCTGGCGGGGTTGGGCGCCACCAGGCTGCGCTCGGGGCGCGACCGGGTGATCTCGGAGAAGTCCGAGACGGTCTGGAACCGCCGCCCGGGACTCGTCGGTCTGCGCTTGCGAAGGGGCATGGCAGGTCAGCTCTCCAACAGCTCGATCGTGTCGCCGGGGGCCAGGGTGACCATGGCCCGCTTGGTGTCCGCACGCTGCCCCCAGGTGCCCAGCCGGCGGTTCCGCTTGCGCTTCCCCTTCCGGTTGAGGGTGTTGACCTTCCGCACCCGTACGCCGAAGACCGCCTCCACGGCCTGGCGGATCTGGATCTTGTTGGCCTGGGGGTGGACCACGAAGGTGTAGACGTTGTCGTCCAGGCGCCCGTAGGAGCGCTCGGACAGGACCGGCTTGATGATGACGTCCCGGTGGTCCATCAGGCGTGCTCCTCGGCGGTGTCCTCCCCCGCCCGGTCGGGGGCTCCCCCGCCACGGGGCAGGGTGGCGTCGGTGAACAGGACCCAGTCCGAGCGCAGGATGTCGTAGGCGTTGAGCTGGGTCCCGGTGAGGACCTGCACCTCGGGCAGGTTGGCGAAGGACCGGCGGGCCACGGTGTCCCCCGGCGCCACCACGACCACCACCCGACCGGTCGTCCCGACCCCGGCCAGGGTGGCGAGGGCGTCCTTGGTCCGGGGCACGGGGAAGTCGAAGGAGGCCACCACCGCCACCCGGCCCATGGCCGCCCGGTCCGACAGGGCCGAGCGCAGGGCCAGGGCCACCATCTTCTTGGGGGTGCGCTGGCGGTAGCTGCGGGGCTTGGGCCCGAGCGCCTTGCCCCCGCCCACCCACTGGGGCGCCCTGATCGACCCCTGGCGGGACCGCCCGGTGCCCTTCTGGCGGTAGGGCTTGGCCCCGCCCCCGCGGACCTCGGCCCTGGTCCTGGTGTTGTGGGTGCCCGCCCGCGCCGCCGCCAGCTGGGCGGTCACCACCTGGTGCATGACCGCCACGTTGGGGGTGATGCCGAAGATGGCCGGGTCCAGCTCGACCGAGCCGAGCCGCTCACCGGTGCCGGCGTGGCGGGGAGCCTCGATCATGACCTGGCGCTTCCTTTCACCGCGTTCCGGAGCAGGACCCTCCCGCCCCGCGGGCCGGGCACCGCCCCCCGGACGAGCACCAGCTCGCGTTCGGGGTCCGCCTGGACCACCTGGAGGTTGAGCGTGGTGACCTGCCCGCCCCCCAACTGGCCCGCCATGCGGGTGCCCTTGAACACCCTGGCGGGTGTGGCGCAGGCCCCGATGGCGCCGGGCGCCCGGTGCTTCTTGTGGTTGCCGTGGGCCCCGCCCTGGCCGCCGAAGTTGTGCCGCTTCATGGTCCCGGCGAAGCCCTTCCCCTTGCTGAGGGCGGTGACGTCCACCCGCTCTCCGACGACCAGGAGGTCGGCTCCGAGCTCCTGGCCCACCTCGTAGTCGCCCACGTCGTCCACCCGCAGCTCCACGAGGGCCTTGCCCGGCTCCACGGCGCCGAAGTGCCCGGCCTCGGGCCGGTTGAGCGACCGGGGCTTGCGGTAGCCGTAGGTGACCTGCAGGGCCGAGTAGCCGTCCCGTTCGGGGGTCTTCACCTGCACCACCCGTGCGGGCGCGACCTTGACGACCGTCACGGCCACGACCCGGTTCTGGTCGTCCCAGAGCTGGGTCATGCCGACCTTCTCGCCGACGATCGCCTTCGTTGCCATGCCAGACCCTTCTGGTGGTGGGATGCCGTACTCCATCCACGCTCCGGCAAGCGCCGTGGCCCTCTCACGCAGACGCTCCGCTCGGGCTTCCCCCAAGCGGAGCGCTGTTCGCTGGTGCCACGGGGTCCCCCGACCGACCACACGGTCGGGGCGCCGATGGACGCCGGATGTGGAGCTCAGGAATCTGAGCCGGCGCCAGCTTAGCGCGTCGGGTGCTGGTGGCGGTACCTGGCCGCCCCCGCCACGGCCAGCCCCGCCGCCGACACCACCACCCCGGCGAAGACCAGGGTCGTCGTCAGCAGACCGATGATCCCGGTGAGGGCCCCCACGCCGAGGACGGGGAGGGCGAGGGCCAGATACCCGACCATGTTGTAGGCCGACACCAGCTCGGCCCGCCGGTCCGGCGGGGCCGTCTGGTTGATCAGGGTGAGCCCGCCCAGGAAGCACACCCCGCTGCCCAGCCCGGCGGCCACCGTGCCGACGACGAAGGGCCCCGGTCGATGCACGGCCAGGGCCAGGGACACCAGGACGATCCCCACCCCGAGCAGCGTGCCGCCCAACATCACGGCGTGGCGGGTCACCAGCCGGCGCAGCCCCACCTGGCCGGTGCCCCCGGCGAGGAAGTAGACGAACAGGGTCCCGCCCCCCAGGAGGCGGCTGTGCTCATGGAAGACCCGTGACGCCAGGGAGGGCCCGAGCGCGGCGTAGAGGGCGTTGACCGACCAGGCCAGCCCGATCGCCGTCGCCGCCAGCAGGAACGCCCCCCGGAGCTCGGCCGGCACGGCCGGCACCGGCACCCGGCGAGGGGGGGTGGTGGCCGCTCCCGCCTCGGCGACGGTCTCGGGCAGACCGAGGGCGGCGGTCAGGCCGCCCACCAGCAGCGACGCCTCGAGGAGGAAGGGGGCCACGGTGGGCCAGGGGGTGAACTGGGCCAGGGCGCCGAACACCAGCGGCCCCAGGGCGGCACCGGCCACGAAGGCCAGGGTGGTGGCGAGCGCGGCCCGGGCCTCGTCGCCGTCGGGGTCCAGCTCCACCAGCGCGGCGGTGGCGGCGCCGAGGAGGATCCCGGTCCCCACCCCCTGGAGCACCCGGCCGACCACCAGCCACACCACCGCGTCGGCCAGGATGAAGGTGACCGTGCCCGCCACCAGGATGCCCACGGCCGGGAGGATGGCCCGCCGCCGGCCCACCCGGTCCGAGACCCGCCCGGCGACGACCAGGGTGGCCAGGACGCTGGCCGCGTAGGTAGCGTACACGGCGGTGAGCATCCAGGCCGGGAAGCCCAGCTGGCGCTGGTAGACGACGTACAGCGCCGACAGCCCGGTGTTCCCGAGCAGGGTGGCCCCGAGCAGGAAGGCCACCACGGCGAAGGCCAGCCTCGGCGGGAGCCGGCGCCGTCCCCACGTGGCTGCCCGCCCGCTGGGGCGCGGCGGAGAGCGGTCCGGAGCCTGGCAGATGCCCCCGACCTTAGCGGGGCCCGCGGGACCGCCCCCGGGACCCCCCGCCCTACCGGACCGTGCCGGGCCCCCCCACGTGCCTCGGGTTGCGCGCCAGCGGGTAGGGGTGACGGGGG
>DASQQH010000559.1:0-2774 GCA_035643555.1 Acidimicrobiales bacterium
CCTGTCGGCGGTGGTGCCCGACCTGTCGGCCGCCCGGCCCGAGGCCCTGGCCGAGGCCCTGTGGCGGACCTGCGGGGCCCCGGCCGGGCCCCGGCCGGGCCCGCTCCCGGGCGCTACGGTCACGGGCGACGAGCGAGGAGGTGGAGATGCCGTACTACCGACGCGTCGGTGAGGTCCCACGCAAGCGCCACATGCAGTTCCACCGCCCCGACGGGGGCCTCTACGCCGAGGAGCTCATGGGGGAGGAGGGGTTCAGCGCGGACGCCGCGCTGCTCTACCATCGCCACCCGCCCACGGCCATCACCAAGGCCGAGGTGGTCCCGGCGGCCGAGGCCGGGGGCCTCGGCGTGGGGACGGGTGACCTGGCCCCCAACCGGCCCCTCCTGCCCCGCCACCTGGACACCCATGCCCTGGAGGCGGGCCGGGACCTGGTCGAGGGCCGCCAGGTCCTCCTGGCCAACGCCCAGGTGCGCCTCTCCTACGCCTGGGCCGAGGCCCCGAGCGGTTGCTACCGGGACGCGGTGGGGGACGAGTGCGTGTACCTGGAGGCCGGCCGGGCCCGCCTGGAGTCGGTGTACGGGGCGCTCGAGGTGGCGGCGGGGGACTACGTGGTCGTCCCCAGGGCCACCACCCACCGCTGGGTCCCCCACGAGGCCGTGCGAGCCCTGGTGGTGGAGGCGGCGGGCCACATCCGACCCCCGCGGCGGTACCTGTCGGACACGGGCCAGTTCCTCGAGGCCGCCCCCTACGGCGAGCGGGACCTGCGGGCGCCCCAGGAGGTGCTCCTGGTGGAGGAGGGGGAGACCCCGGTGCTGGTGCGCCACCGCGACGGGCTGACCCGCTACACCTACGCCCACCACCCCTTCGACGTGGTCGGCTGGGACGGGTGCCTGTACCCCTTCTCCTTCGCCATGGCCGACTTCGAGCCCATCGTCAAGGCCTTCCACGCGCCGCCCCCGGTGCACCAGACCTTCGAGGGGCCGGGGTTCGTGGTCTGCTCGTTCTGCCCCCGGCCCTTCGACTTCGACCCCCGGTCGATCCCGGTGCCCTACAACCACGCCAACGTGGACTCCGACGAGGTCCTGTTCTACGTGGGGGGGGACTTCATGAGCCGGAAGGGGGCCGGGATCTCGCTGGGGTCCATCACCCTGCACCCGGGTGGCTTCGTCCACGGGCCCCAGCCCGGCTCGGTCGAGGCCGCCCTGGGCCAGGCACGCACCGAGGAGTGGGCGGTGATGGTCGACACGTTCTCCCCCCTGTTCCTCGGCCCCGGGGCGGCCCGCTGCGAGGACCCCGAGTACGCCTGGAGCTGGGCCCGGGGGGACCAGGCCGGCGCCGGCCGATGAGCCCCACCTGGCCGCCGGTGGGGGAGGCCTCCCCCTTCGGGCTGCACAACCTGGCCTGGGGGGTCTTCTCCCGCCCGGGCGAGGCCCCCCGGGTGGGCGTGGCGGTCGGGGACCTGGTCCTGGACGCGGGAGCGGTGCTGGGCGCCCCCGGGGGCCAGGACGTCTTCGCCCGGCCGTCGCTCAACGCCTTCCTGGCGCTCGGCCGGGACGCCTGGCGCCGGGCCCGGGAGCAGGTGGCGGACCTGCTGGCCGACCCCGCCCAGGAGGACCGGGTCCGGCCCCACCTGGTGCCCGCCGCCGAGGCCACCCTGCACCTGCCCGTCGAGGTGGCCGACTACGTCGACTTCTACTGCTCTGAGGCCCATGCCACCAACCTGGGCCGGATGCTCCGCCCCCAGAGCGAGCCCCTCACCCCCAACTGGCGCCACCTGCCCATCGGCTACCACGGGCGCTCGGGGACGGTGGTGGTCTCGGGCACCCCCGTGCGCCGCCCCTGCGGCCAGCGCCGGGTGGGGGGGGAGGCACCGGTGCTCGGCCCCACGGCCCGCCTGGACTTCGAGGCCGAGGTGGGCTTCGTGGTGGGGACCGGCCAGCCCCTCGGCCACCCCGTGCCCGCCGAGGCCTTCGCCGACCACGTCGTCGGGGTGGTCCTGGTGAACGACTGGAGCGCCAGGGACATCCAGGCCTTCGAGTACGTCCCCCTCGGGCCGTTCCTGGGCAAGTCCTTCGCCACGTCGATGTCGCCCTGGGTGGTGCCCCTGGAGGCCCTGGAGGCGGCCCGGGTGCCCGGCCCGGTCCAGGAGCCCCACCCACTCGCCTACCTGGGAGGGGGTGGGCCCTGGGGCCTCGACCTCACCCTGGAGGTGGCCCTCAACGGCGAGGTGGTGTCCCGCCCCCCGGCCCGGGAGCTCTACTGGAGCCCGGCCCAGATGCTCGCCCACCTCACCGTGGGGGGCGCCAGCCTGCGCACGGGGGACCTGTTCGCCTCGGGCACCGTCTCGGGGTGGGCGCCCGGCGAGCGGGGCTCGCTGATCGAGCTGTCCTGGAACGGGGCCGAGCCCCTGGTCCTCCCCGACGGGACCACCCGCAGCTTCCTCGAGGACGGGGACACGGTGACGATCTCGGCCACCGCACCGGGCCCGGGCGGGACCGTGGTGGGGCTGGGGGCGGTCACCGGGACGGTGGTCCCCCCGCTCACCTGAGGCCGGACGCGACAAACCCCGGCGGGCGGGGCCCGCCGGGGTGTCCGGGGCCGGGCGGTGCCGGCCCCGCGTCGCGTGGGTGGCTACTGGCCGACCTTGACCCCCGGCATCCCCGCGGGGTACTGGAGGGGCTGGGTGGGCACGGACGTGCGCTGCCCGAGGGGCAGGACCGCCTTGCCCAGCATGTTCTGGGCAACCATGGCCGTCGCCGTGTACCAGGCGATGA
>DASQQH010000560.1:0-2329 GCA_035643555.1 Acidimicrobiales bacterium
GGGCCACCGACAACAGGGCGTCCTCCTCCGAGGTGGTCCCGCAGATCTTCACGAACACGACCCGTTCTCCCCCACCGGACTGGGCCCAGACCGGCGGGGCGATCCCGCCGACCGCAGCGCCGCCACCGCCGCCGCCCGGTCCCCGGCCAGGACCAGGGACTCCCCCACCAGCACGGCGTCGTAGCCGGCATCGGCGAGGACCCGGGCGTCGCCGGGGCCCTTCACCCCGGACTCGGCGACGGCCACCACCCCCTCGGGGAGCGCCGCCCGCAGCCGCCGGGCCCGGGCCGGATCCACCTCGAAGGTTGCCAGGTCCCGCTGGTTGACCCCCACCAGGTCGGCCCCCGCGGCCGTGGCGGCGTGGACCTCGTCCTCGCCGTGGACCTCGACCAGGGCGGCCAGGCCCAGGTCGGCGGCCAGGCCCGCCAGGGTGGCGAGCTCCTCGGGGTCGAGGGCGGCCACGATCAACAGCACGGCGTCCGCGCCCATGATGCGGGCGTCGCAGACGTCGGCCGGGACGACCGTGAAGTCCTTGCGCAGCACCGGCAGCCCCGACGCCTCCCGGGCGGCGGCGAGGTCCTCGGGGGACCCGCCGAAGAAGCCGGACTCGGTCAGCACCGACAGGCAGGCGGCGCCCCCGTCCCGGTAGGCCGCCGCCACCTCGCCCGCCACCAGCGCCTCGTCGAGGGCCCCCCGGGAGGGCGAGCGCCGCTTGATCTCGGCGATGACGGCCAGGCCCTCGGCGCTGCGCAGCCCGGCGCGGAAGTCCCGCGGTGGCGGGCACGCCGCCGCGGCCTCGATCAACCCACCGAGCGGGCGGCGGTCGTCGGCTGCTGCCCGCCGGTGAGCAGCCACGATACGCTCGAGGTGGGTGGCCATGGCCGCCATAGCCTACCGGTGGGGGACGCCCGGCGGCGGGGTCTGGTGACCGCCTATGTCCTTTAGTCCCGGAGGTGTCACGCTGGTGCGATGCCGGCCGAGCCCGGGACCGTGGTGGTCGTGGAGGACGACCCCAACATCGGTGACCTGGTCGACCTGTACCTGCGTCGGGACGGCTTCCGGGTCCTGCAGGCTCCCGACGCCGCCCAGGGGCTCGACCTGATCGGGCGGGAGCGGCCGCGCCTGGTCGTGGTCGACGTGGGCCTGCCCGGGGACATGGACGGCTTCGAGCTGTGCCGCCGGCTGCGCGCCACCAGCCGGCTGCCGGTGCTCATGTTGACCGCCCGGGACGGCGAGGTCGACCGGGTGGTGGGCCTCGAGCTCGGTGCGGACGACTACGTGACCAAGCCGTTCTCCCCACGGGAGCTGGTGGCGAGGATCCGGGCCATCCTCCGCCGGGCCGAGGGGCCGGCGCCGGAGGGCCCCGAGGTCCTCTCGGTCGGCGAGCTCGAGGTCGACACCGGGCGGCGGGAGGCACGGACCGGTGGCGTCCCGGTCACCCTGACCGCCCGGGAGTTCGACCTCCTCGCCTTCCTGGCCGGCAACACCGGGCTGGTGCTGTCCCGGCGTCAGCTCCTCGACGGGGCCTGGGAGCAGGGGTGGCAGGGCGACGAGCGCACGGTCGACGTCCACGTCCGCCAGCTCCGCAAGAAGCTCGGCCACCACTTCCCCCTGGTCACCGTGTGGGGCGTTGGCTACCGGCTGGGCTGAGCGGTGCGCCGCCGACTGATCGTCGCCATCGTGGCCGTGGTGGCCGGCGCCCTGCTGGTGGCCGGTGGGGGCACCCTGGCCCTGGAGCGCCAGGCGGCGGCCCAGGCCGCCCAGGACGAGATCGCCACCCAGGTGCGGACCATCGCCAACGAGGCGAGCTTCGCCACCCGCCGCGGGGTCCTCGCCCGGATCCGGCGGGCCGCCCGGCTGTCGGGGGCCAAGGCCATCCGGATCGGCCCGGACCGCACCCTCGAGGGACAGCCGCCTCGCCCCCTCACGACGGCGGACCTGCACCGTCCCCAACTGCTCAGCGGTCAGCTGGTGTCGGGGACCAGGGGCGACCTGGCCTACGCCGCGGTGCGGGTCATCCCCAACGCCACCAGCGCCGCCAGCCGGGCGTCGAGGCTGCATGGTGCCACCGCGGGGGTCGAGCAGCCGCTGGTGCTGGTCATCACCCGTCGGTTCAGCGGGCCGATCCACGGCCTCTACTACCTGCTCATCGCCGTGGGCGGCACCCTGCTGGCCGCGGTCCTGGTGGCGGCGTGGCTGGCCCGGCGGGTCACCAGACCCCTCCAGGAGGCGGTGAACGCCACCCGGCGGATCGCCGCCGGCGACCTGGCCGCCGCGGTTCCCGAGGCTCCCGGCTCCTACCCCGAGCTGGCGTCGCTGACGAGCTCCA
>DASQQH010000561.1:0-9811 GCA_035643555.1 Acidimicrobiales bacterium
GGGGGTGGTCCTCGACGCCGGGTGCGGAACCGGGGAGAACGCGCTTTACCTGGCCACCCACGGCCATGAGGTGGTCGGCATCGACAGCGCACCGAGCGCCATCGCCAAGGCGCGGGCCAAGGCGGCCGAACGGGGCCTCACCGTCCACTTCGAGGAGGCCGACGCCCGCACCTTCGCCGGCCCCCAGGGCCGCTTCGACACCGTCATCGACTCCGGGCTGTTCCACGTGTTCGACCCGCTCGACCGCCCCCGCTACGTGGCGGTCCTGCACCGCGTCACCCGCCCGGGGGCCCTGGTCCACGTGCTCTGCTTCTCCGAGGCCCTCCCCGGGGGTTACGGGCCGACGCCGGTGAGCGAGGCCGAGCTCCGCCAGGCCTTCCCCTCGCCGGCGTGGCGTGTCCGCCAGCTGCGGGCCACGAGCCTCACCGCCAGCCCGCCGCCGGAGGCAGCCGCCCACCTCGGCGTCGAGGTGGGCGTCCACGTCCCGCTCCCGGCGTGGCTGGTGAGCGTCGAGCGCGGCGGCGGGCGCCCCGCGCGCCCCGACGGGTAGGGGCCCCCGCCCCGGCCGGCGGCGTCGTTTGGAGCCGGGCCACCCCCCGGCGCTACCATGCTCGGTCAACCGCCGAGCTCCTGGCCTCGGCGAGGTCTCATGGCCGTCGCAAGGGAGCAACGCCGATGAAGAGGATCCGCCGGTTGACAGCAGGAGCGGCGGCGCTGGCCACAGCCGCCCTGGTCCTCGCCGCCTGCGGGGGTGGTGGGGCGACCACCAACTCCTCATCCGGGGCCAACGGGCCCCGGATGAAGGGAGGGACGGCCACCTTCGCCCTCCCCGCCGCCCATGTGCCCAACTACATCTTCCCGCTGATGGCGATCCAGTACTTCAGCGTGACCAACATCTCCCAGTTCCAGTACCTCATGTACCGGCCCCTGTACTCCTTCGGCGAGAACGGCAAGCCGGACCTCAACAAGAAGCTGTCGCTGGCCAACCCGCCCACCTGGTCGCCCGACGGCAAGACCGTCACCGTCACCCTCAAGCACTACATGTGGTCCGACGGCAAGCCGGTGACCGCCACCGACGTCAAGTTCTGGCAGAACATGGTGACCGCCGAAAAGAACACCTGGGCGGCCTACGTGCCGGGCAACTATCCCGACAACGTGACCGGCTCCACCGTGGTCAACCCCACCACCATCAAGTTCCACCTGAACAAGGCCTACAACCACCGCTGGTTCCTCTACAACGAGCTGTCCCAGATCACCCCCATGCCCCAGGCCTGGGACATCACCTCGACGGGGGCCGCGCCCGGCAGCGGCGGGTGCGCCACCAACCAGGCCAAGTGCAGCGCGGTCTACAAGTTCCTGGCCGGCCAGGCCAAGCAGGTCAGCAAGTACTCCTCGAACAAGCTGTGGCAGGTGGTCGACGGGCCCTGGAAGCTGCAGCAGTACCAGACCACCGGCTACTCGGTGTTCGTCCCCAATCCGAAGTATTCCGGGCCGGTCAAGGCCACCCTGAGCAAGTTCGTCGAGCAGCCCTACACCAAGCAGGCCGCCGAGTACAACAACGTCACCTCGGGCAAGGGCAATGACGTTGCCTACCTGCCCTACGCCGACGCCCCCCAGAAGGGCCGGGTGACCTCCATGGGCTACAGCATCCACCCCTGGTACGGCTGGTCCACCAACTACATGACCGAGAACTTCAACAACCCCACCGTGGGGCCGATCTTCAAGCAGCTCTACGTGCGCCAGGCGCTGCAGGACGTGATGGACCAGCCGGCGGTGGTGAAGGGCGCCTACCACGGCTTCGCCTACGGCAACTACGGGCCGGTGCCCACCAAGCCGCCCAACTCCGACATCTCGTCGTTCGTGAAGTCGAACCCCTACCCCTTCAACGTGAAGAAGGCCAAGGGCCTCATCACCAGCCACGGGTGGACCATCCAGCACGGGGTGGCCACCTGCACGTCGCCGGGTGGCGGCCCGCACCAGTGCGGGACGGGGGTCAAGTCGGGGGCGAAGCTGTCGTTCAAGCTCCAGTACGAGAGCGGGACCCCCGCCCTCAACGAGTCCATGCAGACCTACAAGTCCAACGCGGCCAAGGCCGGCATCGACATCAGCCTGTCCAAGGCCCCCTTCGACACCGTCATCGCCAACGCCGCGCCCTGCAAGCCCGGACCCAAGTGCACCTGGCAGATCGAGAACTGGGGCGAGGGCTGGATCTACTCGCCGGACTACTACCCCACCGGTGGGGAGATCTTCGGCACCGGGGCCGGGTCGAACACCGGCAGCTACTCGAACCCGAAGAACGACGCCAACATCGCGGCCACCCACCTGGCGCCGCCCAACCAGTCCGAGTCGTCGCTCACCACCTACCAGAACTACCTCGCCAAGCAGCTCCCGGTGATCTGGCAGCCCACCCCCTACTACCAGGTGACCCTGGTCAAGAACGGGCTCCACGGGGTGACCCCCCAGAACCCGCTGCTCGACCTGAGGCCCGAGAACTGGTACTTCACCAAGGGCTCCTAGGAGACGCCCTGGCCGGCGCCCTCCGGGGTGCGCCGGCCAGGGCGCCCCGGGGGTAGCGTCCCGGCGATGGGCTTCGTGCGACCGACCGGCACCCCGCTCGCCTGGGGCGTCCCAGGATGAGCGCCACCGACACCCCTCCCCCGCCCCCGGGAGACGAGGATCCAGCCGTGGGGGCCGAGCTCGCCGCGGCGATCCGGGGTGAGGTGCGCTTCGACCCGGGCGCCCGGGCCATGTACGCCACCGACGCCTCCAACTACCGCCAGGTCCCCCTGGGGGTGGTCTTCCCGAAAGACGCCGACGACGTGGCCGCCGCCCTGGCGGTGGCGAGCCGCCACGGTGCCACGGTGCTCCCCCGGGGCGGCGGCACGAGCCTGGCGGGCCAGGGGTGCAACCGGGCCGTGGTCCTCGACTGCTCCCGGTTCATGACCGGGGTGGTCGAGGTCGACCCCGAGCGCCGGCTGGCGGAGGTCCTGCCGGGCACCATCCTCGACGACCTCCGACGGGCCGCCGAGGCCCACCACCTCACCTTCGGCCCCGACCCCGCCACCCATGACCGCTGCACGCTGGGAGGCATGATCGGCAACAACTCCTGCGGGGTCCATTCCATCGTCGCCGGACGGGTGGTGGACAACGTGGAGCGCCTGGACGTCCTCACCTACGACGGGGTCCGCCTCACCCTCGGGCCCACCGCCGAGGAGGACTTCGAGGCCGCCGTGGCCGGGGGCGGCCGCCGAGGTGAGATCTACGGCGCCCTCCGGGCCCTCAGGGACCGCTACGCCGAGGTGATCCGGGCCCGCTATCCCGACATCCCCCGGCGGGTCTCGGGCTACAACCTGGACGAGCTGCTGCCCGAGCGCGGGGCCAACCTGGCCCGGGCCCTCGTGGGGAGCGAGGGGACCTGCGCCACGGTGGTCGGCGCCTCGCTCCGACTGGTGGCCAGCCCGCCCCACCGGGCCCTGGTGGTCCTCGGATACCCCGACGTCGTCGCCGCCGCCGACGCGGTGCCCGAGGTGATGGCCACAGGCCCCATGGGCCTCGAGGGCTTCGACGACCTCCTCGTCGGCTACGAACGGACCAAGGGGGTCAACCTGGCCGACCTCCAGCACCTCCCCCCGGGGGCCGGGTGGCTGCTGGCCGAGGTCGGGGGCGAGACCGCTGCGGAGGCGGCCGGGGCGGCCCGCTCCCTGGTGGCCACCCTGGGGGCGGTGGACGACGAGGGCGGGGGCAGGACGGGAGGGTGGCCCACCGCCCGCCTCGTCCTGGACCGAGGGGCCCAGCATCGGCTGTGGCGGGTACGGGAGTCGGCGCTCGGGGCCACGACGTTCCCCCCCGGCGAGGCTCCCCGGTGGGGGGGCTTCGAGGACGCCGCGGTGGCCCCGGAGGCCCTGGGCGCCTACCTCCGGGGCCTCAGGGAGCTGGAGGTCACCTGGGGGTACCACCCCTCCTCGGTCTACGGGCACTTCGGCCACGGCTGCATCCACACCCGGATCGACTTCGACCTGGCCTCCCCGCAGGGCGTGGCCCGGTTCAGGTCCTTCATGGAGGAGGCCGCCGACCTGGTCGTCTCCCTCGGCGGGTCCCTCTCCGGCGAGCACGGGGACGGCCAGGCCAGGGGCGAGCTCCTTACCAAGATGTTCGGCCCGGAGCTGGTCCGGGCGTTCGGGGAGTTCAAGGCGATCTGGGATCCGGCCGGACGGATGAACCCGGGCAAGGTCGTCGAGCCGCGCCGCCTCGACGAGGACCTCCGCCTCGGCGCCGACTACCACCCCACGCCGGTCACCACCCACTTCGGCTTCCCCCACGACGACCACCGCTTCGCCGACGCCACCCTGCGCTGCGTCGGGGTGGGCAAGTGCCGCCGGACCGAGGGGGGAGCCATGTGCCCCTCCTACATCGCCACCCGGCGGGAGGAGGACTCGACCAGGGGTCGGGCCCACCTGCTGTTCGAGATGCTCCGGGGAGAGGTCGTCACCGACGGCTGGCGGTCCCGGGAGGTGGCCGACGCCCTCGACCTGTGCCTGTCCTGCAAGAGCTGCCGGGCCGAGTGTCCGGTGAACGTGGACATGGCCACCTACAAGGCGGAGTTCCTGGCCCACCACTGGAAGGGCCGGCGGCGCCCCGCCTCCCACTACTCCATGGGTTGGCTCCCGGCGCTGTCCGTGGTGGCCTCCCGGGTGCCGGGCGCCACCAACGCCCTGGGCCACGCCCCGGGATTGGCAGGCCTGGTCAAGCGCGCCGGGGGCATCGCCCCCGAGGCCGACCTGCCCCGCTTCGCACGACGGCCCCTCACCCGCGCCGGCCACGGTCGGGCGGCCCCACCCGCCGACGGCCGACCGGAGGTGGTGCTCTGGCCCGACACCTTCACCAACTACTTCCACCCCGAGGTCGGCGAGGCCGCCCAGCGGGCCCTGGAGGCCGCGGGCTACGCCGTCCGCCTCCCCACCGCTCCCCTGTGCTGCGGCCTCACCTGGATCTCCACGGGCCAGCTGGGGATCGCCAAGTGGGTGCTGTCCCGCACGCTCGACGCCCTGACCCCCCACCTGGCGGCCGGGGCGAGGGTGGCGGTCCTCGAGCCCTCGTGCGCCGCGGTGTTCCGGGTGGACGGCCCCGAGCTGCTGGAGACAAACGAGGCCGCCCACCGCCTGGCCGGGGCGACCCTCACCTTCGCCGAGGCCATGGCCGACGCCCCGGCCTGGGCACCGCCCGCCCGCACGGGCCAGGCCCTGCTCCAGTACCACTGCCACCAGCGGGCGGTCCTCGGGACCGGTCCCGATGAGGCGCTCCTGGCCGGCACGGGCATGGCGGTGGACCTGGTCCCCCCCACCTGCTGCGGGCTGGCCGGGAACTTCGGCTTCGAGGCCGGGCACCACGACGTCTCTCTTGCGGTGGCCGACCAGGTCCTGCTACCCGCCGTGGAGGAGGCCGGGCCGTCGGCGACCCTCGTCGCCGACGGCTTCAGCTGCCGGACCCAACTGGCCCACACCACCGGGCGCCGGGCGCTGCATCTGGCCCAGGTGCTGGACCCCGCCGGCTGATCCACCCCCTGCGAGCGGCGCCGGCCTGGTGGCCCCCGCTATCGCATGAGCCCCGCCGGGCCGAGGGAGTAGCGCCCGGGCTGGGGCCACACGGCGGCGGTCCGGGGACCGCCACCCACCGGCACCGTGGCGAGGAGCCTCCCGGTGGCGCTGTCCAGGGCGTCGACCACCCCATGGTGGGCTCCCGCGAGCCACAGCACCTTCCCGTCGGCCGACAGGCTGCCCCTTCCCGCCGTCGTCGCACCGGGAAGCGCCCAGGTGGCCGAGACCTGGCCCGTGGCCAGGTCGAGGACCGAGACCGAGCCCCGGTTCGTCACGTACAGGTTCCTGCTGTCCCGGCCCACCACCAGGCCCTTGGCGCCGGGACCGGTGGGGACGAAGCCCCGGATGGCAAGGGAAGCACCGTCGATCCGCCACACGCCGCCCCGAGCCGCGTCGGCAACGTAGAACACGGTGCCGCTCGGGGACAGCCGGACGTCGCCTGGGACCGACCCGGGGGGGAGCTGCAGGGTCCCCACGACCCGCTGGCTGGCGACGTCCACCTTCACCAGGCGGCTCCCGCCCGAGCAGCTGGCGATCAGGTAGGTGCCCCTGGCGGCGAAGTCGAGGGCGTCGAGACCCGGACACCGCGGCACGGCCAGGGCGTGCACCGGGGCCATGGAGTGGGCGGCACGGAAGTCCAGGCGGTCGAGGCGGGGGGCGACCACGATGGCGTAGCGGCCGTTGGGGGTGAAGTACAGGCCGTGGGGGTCCGGGACGGCCACCGGCCTCCCGGGGGCGCCCGTCCGGGGGTCGATGGGGGTGAGGGTGTTGGCCCCCGCGCTCGTCACCCACAGTGTCCGCAGGTCCCAGGACGGCACCACCTGCCCCGGTCCCGCCCCGACCGGGACCCGCCGGACGATCCGGTGGCTGCTCGGATCGATCTCGACCACGCTGCCCCCGGTGGCCTCGGGCACGTACACGAGCGGCGCGTCCTGCTGGGCGACCAGGCTGGAGTTGCCCGCCCGGTCGGCCGAGTACACGTCGTGGGGATCGAACACCGGGGGCATGCCGGCCAGCACGTGGCCGTCAGTCCCTCCGCCAGCCCCGGGGGCCGCTGGGGGACGCCCGCTGTGTCCGGTTCCCCCGGCCGGCCCCAGGAAGGTGTAGCGGGTGACCACCAGCCCGGCCACGACGGCCACCACCAGCACCGCCAGGACCGCCGACACCCGCAGGAGCGTCTCCCGGGGGGGCGCGGTGGCGCGGCGGGGCCCGCGGGATGCCTGCTGGGAGGGGCTCATCGGCGGCCCGAGCCTAGCCCGCCCCCCGAGCGGGTACCGACCCCGGGTGAGGGGCCAACCTCGCGCCGACCCACACGCTGGCCACCCCGGTCCTGTGCCGGGGCTCAGGCGCCCCCCGGGGCAGCGGCGGGGGCCCCACAGGGACACGGGAGGGCTTCGGGCCGTAGGGGGGAACGGCCCGAAGCCCTCGGTTCCCGCCGTGCAGTTACTAACGGTATTGCCTCCAGTACGCAGAGTCCAGGGTTCAGGTGCCCCTTTTTTCGCCGACCCCGGGGCGGCGGGCCGGGGACCTGGGGAAGGTGGGGCCGGGGGATGGGGTCCGCGGCGCCCACCGGGGCCGGCGGGGACCGGGGCGGGACCCGGGTCAGGGCCCGGTGGGCGGGGTCCCGGCGTTGCCGGGCAGGGTCCCCAGGGTCACCGTGACCGTGGCCTTGCTCCCGTCCTTGCGGACGATCGAGACCTTGGCCTGCTCGCCCGGCTTGAGTTGTGCCAACTCCTTCTGCAGGTCGGCGGTGGTCTTGGTGGGGACGCCGTTGATGGCCACGATCACGTCGCCGGATCGGATCCCCGCCTGCCCCGCCGGGCTGGGGTTGAGCAGCTTCTCCACGCCGATCCCCGCCGGCTGGCCCATGGGGTTCACCACCGGGAAGGCCAGGATCCCCAGGTCGGCCCGGTGCGTGTTCACCACGTGGCCGTACTTGATGAGCTGGGAGGCGATGTCCTTCACGGTGTTGGCGGGGATGGCGAAGCCGATGCCCACCGCGGCCCCCCCGATCTGGGGATCAACGGCGGCCAGGGTGGGGATGCCGATGACCTTGCTGTTGAGGCCCACCAGGGCCCCGCCGCTGTTGCCTGGGTTGATGGGGGCGCTGGTCTGCACGGCGTTGGCGATCACCCCCCCCGGCGACGGCGCGCCCTGGGGCTCCACCACCGTGCGCCCCACGCCGCTCACGATGCCGTTGGTCACGCTGCTGGAGAAGGCCAGGGGGTTGCCGATGGCCAGCACGATCTGGCCCACCTGGACCGAGGCGGAGTTGTCGAAGGTGGCCGGGTGCAGGTCCTTCGGGTCCACGTGCTGCACCTTGACCACCGCCAGGTCGTCCCCGGGGAAGCTCCCGACCACCGTGGCGTTGACCTTCTGCCCGCTGATGAACTGGACCGACACCGTCTTGTTCTGGCCCACGACGTGGTCGTTGGTGACGATGTCGCCCTTGGTGTCGTAGACGATCCCGGACCCGAGGCCCGAGGGGGTGGTGATCTGGACCACCGAGGGACGGACGTTGTGCACGACCTGGATGTAGTTCTGCTGCAGCGAGAGGGCCGCGCCGCCACCGCTCGGCTGGGTGGTGGTGGTCGTGGTGGACGAGGCCGCCTGGGACGTGGTCCCCCCTCCCGTGCACCCGGCGAGGAGCAGGGCGGCGGCTGTCGCCAGCACCGTGCTTGCGGCGGCCAGGCGGGCGCGAGTCACCGGAACATCCCGGGACAGGGTAGCCCAAACGCCTCCCTGCAGCGCCCGCTGTGGCTGCGCGACGCCCGGGTGCCGCCCCGGGCCGCCTCGTGCTGCCGGTCCCGGCGAGGTCCCAGCATTAGCATCGCGTCGACGTGGAAGCGGACGCCGACGCCATCGACACCACCCTGTCGACCCTGGCCCCGGGTCGCCGGGCCGTGCTGGTGTCCCTGAAGCTCCGGGGGGAGGCACGCGCCGACGAGGTCGCCGGCGACCTGGGGGTCACCGCCAGCGCCGTCCGCCAGCACCTCGCCGGCCTGCTCCGCGACGACCTCGTGGCCCGCGAGGAGTCCCGGGGCGGCCCGGGGCGGCCCAAGCACCACTACCACCTCACCCCCCGCGGCGAGCGCCTGTTCCCCCGCTCCTACCCCCAGCTGACCAACGAGCTGTTCGGCTACCTGGACGAGGAGGACCCTGCGGTCCTCGGGCGGGTGTTCGCCCGCCGTCGGGACCGGCGGGTCCACGACGCCCAGGCTCGCGTGGGCAACGGGGGCCTCGGCGGTCGGGTGGCGGAGTTGACCCGCATCCTGGACGAGGACGGCTACCTGGCCGAGTACTCGGCCGACCCGGACGGCTCCTACCGGATCATCGAGCACAACTGCGCCGTCCTCGACGTCGCCCTCCGCCACCAGCAGGCCTGCACCAGCGAGCTCGAGTTCATCCGGGCCGTCCTCCCCGACGCCGAGGTGGAGCGGATCACCCACATCCCCTCCGGGGAACGCCAGTGCGGCTACGTGGTCCGCCCCCGGGACGGCTAGGACGCCCCGATCGACCGTGGCCCCGGGACAGGGCCCCCGGATCGGCCGGGAACGGGGGAACACCGGGCCTGGTGCAGGCGGGCCGCCGGGCCCATCACCGCCAGACCCCCCCCGTCACCGCCCCCGGCCCTGGCGGGGACCTACCCCCTGTGCCCGAGGGGAGGCGAGGTTCCCCGCGCTGGGTGCTCGACCGCCCCGAGGGACGCCGGTCCGCTCACCCGGCGCCACCCTGGGTGGCCGCGCCGTTCGCCAGTGCCTGGTCGGCCACGGTCCGCACCACGTCCTTCTGCACCTTGCCGTTCCCGGTCGTGGGCAGGCGGTCCACGAAGAGGATGCGGCGGGGCAGCTTGAACGTCGCCAGGCGGCCCGCCAGCCACCCGAGGAGGTCCTCCTCGCTGACCTCGCCGGCCCGGACCGGAACGGCCACCGCCACCGGCACCTCCCCCAGTGGGGACCGGGGCAGGCCCACCACCGCGGTCTCGGCCACCGCCGGGTGACGACCGAGGGCGTCCTCGACCTCCGCGGCGAACACCGAGTGCCCGCCCGAGTTGATGACGTCCTTCTTCCGGCCCACCAGCTCCACCAGCCCCAGCCCCCGGCGCCGCGCCAGGTCCTCGGTCCGCAGCCATCCGTCGCCGTCCAGCACCCGGGCGGTGGCCCCGTCGCTGCCGTGGTAGCCCGCCATCACCCCCGGCCCCCGCACCACCAGCTCCC